>JACQYS010000012.1 GCA_016208105.1 Desulfovibrio sp. | reverse complement strand
GTGCCGCGTCCGCATTCACGGAGACCGTGCCCGCGCTGACGGTGGTTCCTCCGGAATAGGAGTTGGTTCCGGAGAGGGTCAGTGTGCCCGTGCCGGTCTTGGTCAGGCTGCCCGAGCCTGACACGACGCCTGAGAGGGTGAGGGCGAAGGTCCCGGTGTTGATGGTTCCGCCGGAAGCGCCCAGGGCCACGGCCTGGGTGGCGGTGAATGCTGCGGTGCTCTGAAGCGTGCCGCCGTCGAGAGTCAGGGACCCCGTGCCCAGCCTGTTGCTGGCGCTCACTGCCAGCGTGCCAGCGTTGACGATGGTGCCGCCGGAATAGGTATTGGCCCCGGAGAGAGTCAGTGTCCCGGTTCCAGTCTTGGTCAGGACGCCGGAGCCTGACACAACGCCTGAGAGGGTGAGGGCGAAGGTCCCGGTGTTGATGGTGCCGCCGGAAGCGCCCAGGGCCACGGCCTGGGTGGCGGTGAATGCTGCGGTGCTCTGCAGTGTCCCGCCATTCAGGGTTACAGCGCCCGTGCCCAGCCTGGCGCTGGAGTTCACGGCCAGTGTTCCCGCGTTTATTGTGGTGCCGCCGGAATAGGTATTGGTCCCGGAGAGGGTCAGTGTCCCGGTTCCGCTTTTAATCAGGCTGCCTGTGCCGGAGATAACACCGGCGTAGGTTGAGGACGAAGCCGAATCCACAGTGAGTGTCCCCGTACCGAGGCTCACGCTGCCGCCGGTGGTGCCACCGCCGCTTAACCCGCCGATGGTTTGGCTGTTGTTGTTCAGGTCCAACTGAACTCCGGCTGTGTTGGAAAGGGTGAGGGTGGTGGAGGCGGGTAGGGCGTTGGACGTTCCCAGACGTAGAATTCCGCCGGTAATGGCGGTGGTCCCCGTGTAGGAGTTGGCACCTGAGAGCAAGAGGACGCCCGTGCCGGTCTTGGTCAAACTCCCGGCACCCGAGATAAGGCCTGAGAGGGTGAGGGTGGTGGAGGCGTTGGTGTTGATTGTGCCGCCGGAAGCTCCCAGTGCGAAGTTATTTGTTGCTGCGAACGATGCTGTGGTCTGCAGTGTGCCGCCGTTCAGGGTCACTGCGCCTGTGCCCAGCCTGTTGCTGGCGTTTACAGCCACCACTCCCCCGCTGATGATGGTACCCCCCGAATAGGTGTTGTTCCCGGAGAGGGTCAGTGTGCCTGTCCCGGCCTTGGTCAAACTTCCGGTGCCCGAGATAACACCGGAGGCGGTCAGGACGGTGGAGGCGTTGGTGTTGATGGTGCCGCCGGACGCGCCAAGGGCCACACCCTGCGCATAGGTGAAGGTGGCGGTGGTCTGCAGAGTCCCACCGTTAAGTGTCAAAGAGCCCGTACCCAGCCGGTTGTTGGCGTTCATCACCACCACGCCGGCGCTGAGTGTGGTTCCTCCGGAGTATGTATTGGCCCCGGTGAGTGTCAGTGTTCCTGTTCCAGTTTTGGTAAGGGCACCCACGCCAGAAATGACGCCAGACAGTGTAAGCGTTGTTGAAGGATCGTTTACAACAGTTCCACCAAGAGGGTTCAATGCAATTGTTCGTGGCGAAGTGAAAGTTGCGGTATTCTCCAGTGCTCCGCCATTGAATCGTAGGCTGTCTCCTATGGTGCCGATATCCCCCTCTGTGCTAGCGGATATTGTTGTCCCGCTGTTGATTACAATCTCGGCTGCGAAGGATGTTTGGTGGGTAAGGCTTAGTGTCAGGCAGAAGAAAGCGAATAGGACGAGAAGAGAATGGCAGGGAACCTGGCCAAACCGGACAATGCTAGAATATAATCGGACACGCTGAAGCAAGTACAAGCCTTCGCCGTCCGGAGAACCTACTTCTTTCATAGCCCTCACAACTATTTACGGCTGAAGTGCTCGGATCGTTATCAACTATATTTAAGATTGCAAGTAAATAATTCCAATCATACCTTGCTGATGGGAGAAGATGTGCATGATGAGCAGAATTGAGCTGCCGAACTGCAAATCATTTTGCAGGGGAAAATAACAGGAGCACGGTATATATAGGCTGTATGCATTCCATTTATCTATATATTGGTGGTCGTTCAAATAGGATTGTCAGTGAAGAAACGCTTTGTGTGCTTTGTGAAGGACAAAAAAGAAGGGCCTGCTGTTGATCGCCGTAAGCCCGTGGTCTTCATGGTTGGGATGAAAGGTGTTGAATCTACGACCCATGGATCCATATTAGGAAAGCTGTGAAGAAGCCTGATGAACCCGGCAGTTTCAATCTCGTGTGCCTGCCTCAGTGGAAGGGACGGCAAGTTCTCTGGCGAACGATGCCGACAGAGGGACACGCCCGGAGACTGGATATGGGCTCACCGATGGTTGGCCGGCGTCAAAGAACATCCAACTGAAATGGCGATACCCGTGTAGCCAGAGGCGGCCAATTCCACCCTCCTGGTTCGCTGGGCAATCATGACAATAGTAGTTGTAATGTTCTCGTGGCAGGCGATAATGTGCTTCTGGACTTTTTCTGGAAAAGTTCCTCACTTTTTGATCGAACTCTACCCTTATTTGGAACTGGACTTGGAAAGGTAAGTCGGTTTTCAATCATAAGTAACATGCACTATGCGTTGTCATACGCCCCAAATGGTAGTAACCTTGATTTGGAGCTCGCAATTATATTTCAGCAGAACCGTGAGGGGATGGCGAAATCATGAAAAACGCTCCCAAGAGCATTCAGACCCTCTCCTTTGTTTCCCTGCTTATTGTTTCGGCATTGCTCTCCACGTTTGCGTATCGATACGTCAACGTCTCATATGTGGCGTTTCGAGATGGAGAAACCCTTTGGGAGAAGGGACGCGTCGAAGACGCGCAAAAGGCGTTCCGGACCGCCGCGTCAGCCGGTCAACTCCGCCCGGGTATGGCTCTCAAACTCGCCCGTGCAGCATTTCTCGCCGGGGATGAGGCAACTGGCAGGGCCGTGCTTGATTCCCTAGTAGATTCACAATCCAAACTCACTCCCTACATGCTCCATACCGCTGCCGGGATCTACGACCAGTACGGCATGCCTGGCAAAGCCCTGCACGCTTTGAGCCGTGCCGGGGAGGCCGTTCTCTCGTCTGAGCCCACCGCCACGTACCTTGCCGAACTCAAGGCACGTGCCGGTGACATTGAGGGAGCGGAAGAGCTCTACCGGAAAGTAATGACCACCTATCCAGGCGACACGGGAGCCTCCCTCGGGCTGGCCCAGCTTCTGGCCTGGAGCGGTCGGATCCAGGCGGCCGAAGACATCTGCCGTCCGGTTCTGGAGCGCGACCCCGGTAATCGACAAGCCAGGATTGTCCTTGGCAGGATACTCACCGCTGCCGGGCGCTTCGAAGAAGCCATCACCGAATACCGCAAAGCCCTGGAGAAGACTCCATGAACGCTCTAATGCGCTCCGCGTGCCGCACATGCATCTCAATCGTAGTGCTACTTGCTGTAATTTCTCTCGTTGCGAGCAGTGTTTTTGCGCAGGTTCCCGGAGTCAAACCCCAAGGCGTAAAATCTCCTGGTGTCACTCAGTCCTCGGGAGACATCCCGGATTGGATGGCCCGTTTGGAACTGGCGCGTCTCCTGAGTTACGTGAAGCGCTACGGTGATTCCGTGGAGGAATACCGCAAGGTGCTGGCCGAAAAGCCCGACATGCCTGAAGCCAAGGCGGAAATGGCCAGGGTGCTCATGTGGAGCGGAAAGGCCGAGGAGGCCAGAGCCCTGTTGGACACCCTTTCGCCCGGAGAACTGTCCGGCGAGGACAAGATGCTGATGGCGGATCTCTTTGTCATGCGCAAGGACTACCCCAAAGCGGAGGCCATCTACCGGGAGCTGCTCAAGGCCGCGCCGGACGACCAAACCGTAAGGCTCCGTTTGGCCGAGGTGCTTAGTTGGACCAAGCGGTATGGCGAGTCCATCGCCCTCTACGAGAAGATTCTTGAGGCTCTGCCGGACGATGTACAGGTGCGGCGCAGGTACGCCCAGGTGCTCTCGTGGGCGGGCAAACAGCAGGACGCTATCCGGGAATTCCGGCGTTCCCTGGGGCAATAGAAATCTGTTTAGGTGATTGGATTCTTAGAAGGATACCGTGAACGTTAAGAGATGGTCATATCCTTTCGGGCTTCCAACAGGAGTGCTGGTAGCCGCATTGCTGCTGGGACCGGTATGCCCAGACGTGCCGGCACTTGCGCAGACGGATAGTCTCGTGCCCGCGGGTGATGAGATTAACGACACCGAAGCCAGGTTCGAGCTGGCCCGGCTGCTTTCGAGGAATGAATCCACACTGGACCAAGCCGTAACCGAGTACCGCCGGGTGCTTGCCGCCTCTCCCGGAGACTCCAGAGCCATCCTAGAACTTGCCGATGTTCTTGCCAGGATGCGCCGCTACCAGGACGCGCTCAAACTGCTCGAGTCTATCACCCTGGGCTCGACCCCTCGTCCCGAGAGCGTGAGCCTGCTTGGGGACATCAGGCTCTACTCAGGGGACATTCCAGGTGCAGTCCAGGCCTATAGCAAGGCGTATTCACTCAAACCCACCCTGCCAGGCCTTGAACTGAAACTGGCCCAGGCCCTCAGTTGGTCCGGGAGGCAGCGCGCGGCATTGCCACTTCTCAGGCACCTGCATGCCGTAAAACCTGAGGACACTGGAGTAGCTGTTCTGTTTGCCCAGGCCCTGGCTGCCACCGGGAACCGGGAGCAGGCCGCCGGACTGGTTGCCGGGCTGCTGGCGAAAAGACCTCATGATGTGGATATTCTCCTGACTGCGGCAGACATCCAGGCAGGGATGGGGCACGCAAAGGATGCCAGGGGGTTGTTTGAACGGGCTGAAATTCTTGATCCAACCGGAAAAGCCAGGGCGGTACACGGCGACCGGTCCATCGCCTGGGGCGATTTCCACCGGGCCGAAGATGCCGTACGAGCCGAAATCGCCACCCGAGGCAATGCGCGTGAACTGAGCCTCAAGCTCGCTTCCGTGCTCAGTGGAGCGCAAAGGTACGAGGAAGCGGCTATTCTCTATGACAAGCTTCTCTCGACTGATGCAAACGACATGAAATCCCTGGCCGGGTTGGCCAAGCTGCGTCTTCTGGAGAAGAACCCGTCAGCCGCCTTGGAACTTGCCGGACGTATGTCCCAGAGAGCCCCGGGATTTGTGGATGCCCTTCGATTGGAAGCGCAGGCCAAATCGGATTCGGGCGATCTGGAGGGCGCACTGATCGCCGCGTCAGCCGCAACCGAGAGGCCCGGAGCCGTCCCGGAGGACTTCAGCCGTCTGGGAGACTTGTTTCAACGCAAGGGACAGACGGAACAGGCGGTTGCGGCTTACCGGCGCGCGGCTGGTATGGAGCCGCCAGATCCCTGGGCAGTCTGGAAGATCTCAGGGGAACAAGATTCCGTGCTTCCGGACGATTCTTCGGGTCTGAGCACCTTCGCTTCGGAACTGAAAACCGATGGCCGCTTTGAAGCGGCCGGACGCCTGTATAGAAAAGCTCTGAAACGGGATCCTGAAAATTTCCAAGCCCAGATGGGCCTGGCGGAACTGCTTGCCACAACAGGCTGGTATGGCGAGGCGCTGGCGATTCTTGACCAACTCGCCAAGGATAACCCCGGCGTCTCCAAGGTTCTCCTGACAAGGGCCCGAGTGCTTGGCTGGGCAAAACGCTATGACGAATCCCTGGCCGCCTATGACGCTCTGCACCGTATGAGGCCGGAGGATCCAGTTCCGCTTCGAGAGGAAGCGCGAACGGCCGTATGGGGCAAAAAGCCAACTCAAGCCGTGGCCCTGTATTCCTCCCTGGAAAAGGGCAACTACCCTGACAAAGTGCGTCAATCTGCCGAACTTGAACGCACAGCCAAGATGGAGGGCTTTGAACGCCGGTTCTCAAACGCCAAAGACGCCAATGACAAACTCCTCTCTATTGAGCCCGGCAACCAGGAGGCCCTTTTCGACAGAGCCCAGGCTGCCTGCGCCCTGGGACTGTGCGACGAGGAGGAAGCCACCTACCGGCGCCTCCTGGCAGTCGACCCCCGGCACACCATGGCCGGCCAGGCAGTGGACCGGCTGCGTTGGCGAAACGCCACGTCTGTCAAGGCAAGCTTTTCGGCGTGGGACGAGGACGGCAAATCAGGACGCCTGGCCCAGATCACGCGTTACCGCTGGGATATGGAGGTCAATGTCCCCATCGAGGGCCGCTACTATCTCCGTGCGGCCCAGAACCTCTGGTTGGAAGACCCAAAGACTCCCAAGGAAGCCCAGCAGAGTCAGGGGCAAGGGCAAACCCGGATACCGGTACGCCGCTTCGACGGCTCCTACCTGGCCGAGGGTCAGACCGTCGGGGCGGGTGGCAAGGTGAACCAATGGCTCTCGGGTGATTTTTCCTTCACCAACAAGCAGTATTTCGATGCAGGCCTTCGCCCTTTGTATTCCGGGCTGGCGCGCATAGAAGCCAACCTGCGCGACGTGGCCAGACTGGCAGTCTTCTACCAACGCACGGACGAGATAACCAACGACATGAGCCTCGCCCAGGGCATACAGATCGACAACTGGGGCGCGAGTGTCCTGCTGCAGCCCACCCGGCGCGTGGAGTTCTCCTTCCAGGGCCGCTACCAGAACTACAGTGATGGCAACCAGGGGACGCATCTCAAGGCCGACGCCGGGGTCACCCTCACCGATCATCCGCACGAGTTGAAGCTCACCGCCACCGGCGAATACCGCGACACCCGGGATATGAACAAGTTCGTCTACGTGGACGGAAATCTGATCACCATCATCCATCCCTACTGGACCCCGCAACGGTACTACTCCGGGGCCATGACGCTTGGCTGGCGCCACGACCTGGCCAAGGATTTCTTCTGCGGTGCGCGGCAACATTTCTACGGCCTACAGTTTTCCGGCGGTACAGACACCGACAACAATCCGTTCTGGCGGTTGGAAGCTGAGTACGTGAATGACTTTTCCGACCGATGGTCGTTAAGCCTCAAGGGATTGATCCACCGTTCCCAGCAATGGGACGCCCTGGGGGCCTGGACCGGGCTGACATACAGGTTCTAGGAGGAAGCGTGTCGAAAGCCGCGACGATTCTCGGACCATTGGTGAGCATGGCGCTTCTGGCGTGCATGATCGCCACGTTCCTCTACCTGATGGTGCGAACCGCGCTCCTGCTGGAGGCCGACTATCTCTGGTATGAGAAGTCCCTGGCCACTCTTTTGCTGCTGGCTGAAGCCTTCACCATGACCCACGCCTTCGGTTACTTCCTGAACCTGTATCATGTGATTTCCAAGCCTTCAGGCCAAAAGTATTCTCCCGACAACGTCCCCCCTTTGGACGAATACCCTCCGGTGGCCATCATCGTCTCCTCGTTCCATGAACCCTTGAGCATCATCGAGGACACTCTCACCTGCTTTTATAACCTGACCTACCCCAACAAGCGCATCTACTTCCTCGACGACACCCGCTACGACCGGCCCGGACAAGATCCGGCCGCCATGGCTGCCTACCGCAAGAGTGTGGAAGCGTTGTGCGAACGCATCGGGGTAAACATGTTCCGGCGGGCATGGCGAGGGGCGAAGGCAGGCATGATCAATGACTTCCTGTCGTTCCTGAAGGGAGAAGATAGGCAGGGGTTCACCTTCTACGGCTTCGAGGACGCACCCAAGGACCGCGATGAAAAGTACATCATCGTCTTCGACGCGGACCAGAACCCCTTCCCCGACTTCGTCGAACCTCTTGTTGCGTTCATGGAGGCCAACCCCAAACTGGCCTTCATCCAGACGCCCCAATACTACACGAACTTCGAAACCAACCGGGTGGCCAGGGCTGCGGGGCTCCAGCAGGCAGTGTTCTATGAGTATATATGCGAAGGAAAAAGCATGCAGGACGCCATGTTCTGCTGCGGCACCAACGTCATTTTCCGCCGCGAAGCCCTTTCGTCCGTCGGAGGTTTTGAGGAAAGCTCCGTCACCGAAGACTTCGCCACCTCCCTCAAGTTCCACCTTGGAGGCTGGTCTTCGGCCTATCTCAACAAGATCTGCGCCTTCGGCATGGGGCCTGAAGACCTGGGCGCCTACTTCAAGCAGCAGTTCCGGTGGGCACACGGCACGGTTGGTCTATTCCGGGAGATTCTCTTTGCGTTCTTAAGAAACCCGCGCAGGCTTCCTGGAGCGAAATGGTGGGAGTACTTCCTTTCAGGAACGCACTATTTCGTAGGCTGGGTGCTCTTCACCATGATTCTTTGCCCGGTGTTGTATCTTTTTCTGGAGGTGCCAAGCTATTTCGCGCGGCCCGAAATATATTTCCTTTTCTTCTTCCCCTATATCCTGCTGACTTTATCGCTTTTCATCTTCACCCTTACTCAGCGCAGATACGGACTAGCCGAGATGGGAATAGGCATCGTTCTCCAGGCGCTGGCCTTCCCAGTGTACATGCAGGCATCACTGCTTGGTATTCTTGGCGTCAAGCGCAGTTTCGGAGTGACTCCCAAAGGCGGAAGCTCGTCTCTGCCGCTACGGGCGTTGTGGCCCCAGGTGCTCACCTGCATGGCTGCGGCCGGGGCGGTGGCCTATGGACTCAACCGGGCGTATTTCGAGCGCGAGCCAGTGTATGCCATCCTAGTCAACTGCATGTGGTGCCTGTACCATCTGGCCATCCTCTCTTCCGTGCTCTACTTCAACCATCCGGAGGTACAAAGGCATGATTGACCTCCGGGCGAGGCTTGTACGCACGCTTGCCGTTGTAGCTATTGCCGCACATATCATGATCCCCTCGTGGGCACTTGGTGAGGCGAAACCCTCTTTCGGCTTCGTTCTGGACGGCTACCCTATCGATTCGGCCAGACTCAAGGTCTTACGCAACCAGACCGGTATAACCCCGGGCATGGTGACCTTCTTTCTTCAATGGCCAAAAAATCCGGACGGTTCACCATTCCCGCTGGAGTCGGTAAAGGCCATCAGCCAGGCCAACGCCCTGCCATGCATTACCTGGGAGCCCATGTTCATCGAGGAAGACAAAGAGGTGGCCATCGACGCCCGCGACATCCTTTCCGGGCGCTACGACATGTATATCGACCGTTTCGCTCAGAACGCGAAGCAGTACCAAAAGAGCCTAATGATCCGTTTCGCCCACGAAATGAACCTAGAGCGCTACCATTGGGGAGGGCCAAAAGAATCCTACGGGCCACAGAGTCCTGCCCGCTACCGCGAGATGTTCCGGTATGTGGTGAAAAGATTCCGGGAGGTAGGGGCACACAACGTGTTTTTCGCCTTCTGCCCCAATGCGGAGTCCCTGCCTCACCCCAGGCGCGACAACGCCGGCTGGAATGAAGCCAAAGCGTACTACCCAGGAGACGATGTGGTCGATGTGGTGGGCATGGACGGCTATAATTGGGGGACAACCCAGACCAGGGAAAAGCACGGCTGGGAAAGCACGTTCAGAAGCTTCGCGGACATTTTCGGCCCAATCCGTCTCGAACTTGTCTCCTTCGCTCCTGGCAAGCCCGTGATGGTCTTCGAGACGGCCTCGGCCGCCTTAGGAGGCGACAAGGCCGTCTGGGTGAATGATGCCCTTGATACGGCCAAGGCCTGGAATCTGGTCTCGTTCAATTGGTTCGAAGCGGACAAGGAAGTGGATTGGCGGCTTATGACGGGAACCGGCTCATCCATGTCCACATTGGTGAACGGGAAAACAGACTCGGGAACGGCGAGCATTCTCGCGGCGTTGAAGCGCTCAAGGCTCAAATAACCAGCAGTTCAAGCTAAGTGGTCCTGGCCTCTCCGGTCAAAACACTTGGAGCAACAAGAAGGTGTGTATTCATGGAAACCAGGGAATCACTCATCGATGGGGTAATGGTGGTCGAGCTGATCGGCCAGCGCCTGGACGCTGCAACAGCACCTGTTTTCAAGGGCAAAATGATCGATCTGATAAACAAGGGTAACAGCCTGTTTCTTTTAGATTTTACGCGCTTGGATTTCATGGACAGCAGCGGTCTCGGTTCGCTCATCTCGTGCGTGAAGTCATTGGGAGGCGATGGGGCTCTGGCGCTCTTCGGCCTGCGCGAAAGCGTACGGAAGATTTTTTCTGTCACCCGTCTGGACCGGGGAGTTTTCCGGATTTTCGAAAGCAGAGATGAGGCGCTCAAGTCGCTTGCCGGGAGAAAAGCATGACTGCGGACATTGCCCGAACCTTGACCATCACCATCCCGGCGCAACTCAAACACGTTGCCCTGGTGGGCCTTTCCGTGCGCGCTATAAGCGGGTTCGAACTCTTCATACAAGACGATGCGGTATTGATCGAACTGGCGGTGTGCGAAGCGCTCAACAACGCCATCATTCATTCTCTCAAGGAGCGCGAAGGAGAATCCATAGAGCTTGGCATCTCCTTGCGGCCAGGACGGATCGGTTTCACCATTCGCGACAGGGGAACGCACATTGAGGATGGCTTGAACGTCGACCAGGAACGCTCCCGGGAACCGTTGGCAACCAGCGGGCGCGGGATGGCCATCATACACGACATCATGGACAGCGTTCGGTACGAGAGGCATGGTGAGTACAATGTTCTTTCCATGGAAAAACAATCCGACAACGCTTGCCCGAACATCCCGTGAGCGATCTCCAGCCTCGGCGGGAAGCCCGCCTCCCCATTGAATCCATCGTCCTCCCCTTTTTCGGGTCCAGGGGGACGGACTACCAGCCTTTCGACTACCTTATCCAGGATGTGAGCCCGGGAGGGGTTAAAATCGCGATTCCCAGCTGGGTGTTGGGTCGCGAACGGATTCACCAGGGGGAGAGAGTCAACCTTCATGTGCCTTTCGAGCTTGAAGGTAAGGTTCTCTATTCAGGTGTGGCCGCCTGGCAAAAGCCCGATGAGGATGGCCAGGGACAGATTGTCGGCCTCATCATGGACCAGGCCAGACCACTCAGTTATCCGGTCTTCTTCTCTGTAAGCTCCAGGCAACTGGCCATTGATCTTACGGTTTTCGAGTCGAGGGGATCGCTTTTGGCGAAGATTGCCAAGGACGCGTATTTGCTCAAACGGGGATGTCTTATTTATCTCAAGCATCTGTCCGCGTTCTTCTCACGTATTTCGGATCTCTCCCACGAAGAGTACAAACAGTTCCGGGATTTCGTTTTTGACGACATAATCGCCAGAACGCAAAAGAACGCCGACCATCTCTTTGTTTTTCACGAGAAAATGGCTCAGGCCAAGGATTCATTGGAGGACGCCTGCGCTGTCGTGGATCTTGCGGAGTTGCGCCAGGCAGTGGAGCCCGAAATGTATATCGAGCTTTTCAAGAACGTATACACCGACAGCTTTGCCATGCAGTATCTCTATGCCATCAAAGAACTCGAGAACAAACTGTATATAAGCTACAATTCTCTCGTCCTGGTGTACTGTAGCACCCTGTAGTTATTCGCAGCGTAATAATTTCAGGCACAGAAGCGATACGTCATCTTCATAGGCATTGCCGCGTCCATGCTCATCCATTGCCGCGCCTACCTCCCTGACAAGAGATTCCGCAGTGTCGCCACAGGATCGAATCATGCTTTCCCTAAGTCTCACCTCCCCGAACTGTTCGCCTGCGGGATTCATATGTTCGGGGCACCCGTCCGTGTAGAGAAGAAGGCAGTCACCCAGGCTCAGGACGCCACTTCCCACACGAAAGGGCTCCTCTCCATCTACCCCGATGACTGGCCCTCCCTCGGCAAGAAAGGTCAAGTTGCCGTCATTTTTCATAAACAAGGGTGGAGGGTGCCCCGCATTGCAGTACTCAAAACTTCCAGTGGAGATGTCGAGCACGAGGTAAAACATGGTGAAGAACTTCTCGAAACGCTCGAAATAACCTTCGTAATTGAGCACTCTCATCACCTCGCCTGGGGAGACGATGGAAACTCCCCCCCCCCCGGGGGCCGAGCGAGTCAGTATCCCCACGCCAGGCAACATCGCCTGGTGAACCAGAACGCTGACAAGGGCTGAAGGAACACCATGCCCACTGACATCCATGATGTAGGCGCCCACATGGCTGCCATCAAGTTCTACGATATTAAAAATGTCTCCGCCGAGTGCGGAACTCGGCTCGAACCGCCAGGCAACGTCAAGCCTATCCTCCCAGAATGGCGATAGTGGCAGGAGAGCTCGTTGTATTACTGAGGCAGCCGACAGGTCCGCGTCCAAGCGGCGCTGTTTCTCCTCAAGCAATGCGTTGGCTGTCCGCAAGTCCTCCCGGGCCTTCACCCTTTCGGTGATGTCTCTGAGAATTCCCGTAAACATGCGGGCTTCGCCCACGCGCATCTCGTTGACGGCAAGCTCAAGATGCACAGTGGAGCCATCCTTTCGCAAACCCAACACTTCACGCCCCCCCAAACCAACCACTGTCCCCTTGCCCGTGTTTAAATAATTTCTGATAGCTGTTTGGTGGTTGCTGCTCTCTGGTTCGGGCATGAGGAGGCTGACGTTTTGTCCGATCAACTCTTCTTGTGAATACCCAAAGATACCAAGTGCGGAATTGTTCACGGATTCGATGGTCCCGTCACCCTGGATGGTTATGATCCCGTCCACGGCGGTGTTCACCAAGGCGTTCAGCTTCGCTTCGCTGTATTGGAGTTGCCGCTCGGCCTGAAGTCTTTGGGTGATGATCTCCCTCATTATCAGCATGCCGCCTACCGACTCGGGAGTCTCGTACCAGGGTAGCATTTCCCACCGGAGGAACTCCACGGAACCGTCCTGACGCATGAACACGTCCCGCTCGTTCCGAAAAGTTTCGCCCTGAAGGCAGCGGACATGCATATCCTTCCACAGTCGCGGAGTATCGGGGAATACATCGTAGTGGGATCTCCCGATAACCACCTGGCCTTCAAGGCCGTAGTCCTTGAGCCACCGTTGACTGACAAGAAGATAGCGCATGTCGCGGTCGAGCATAGCCACTGCGGCCGGGGTGTGCTCAACGAACAGTCGGAGCCTGGCATCGCTTTGCCGCAAAGCGGCTTCGTTTTCTTTTTGTTCCGAGATGTCGACCGCGATGCCGAGAAACCCCTTGAACCCTCCCTGTCCATCCGGAATGCCGGTTACCGTGAGCAGCACAGGGACATGAGAGCCATCCTTGCGGACGTATGTCCATTCGCGGGCTTCGTAGCTGCCTTGTCTGGCCAACTCAACGAACACGTCGAACCCTTCGATTCGTCTCCCGAACTTCTCCGAGAGATAATCCCCATGGGCTGTGACTTCGGAATCCAAGTGAAATTCCGTCGGAGTTTTAAGCCCAACCATCTCCTCTGATGTGTATTTGAGGATGTTCTCGGCGCCGACGTTGAAAAGAGTGATGATCCCGCTTTGATCCGTGGCAATTATGGAGACGTGAGTTGCAGCGCTGATGACGCTAAAAAGGTGATCGGAGAGGCTGGCTTCCCGCGGAAATTGCATCGTGCGCCCTCATGATGTCACAGTGACACGGAACTCGGTCGAGAGTTCACTACCAGACTCTGAGGTGGAAAGAAAAGGCCGCGTCAGCCTTTAACGTCCTAGAGGCTCGGGTGGGGCTCATTTAATTGTGTGACCAGCGATTTTTACCAAAGAAAAAGGGCTCACGGTTTGTCACCGTAAGCCCTCGATCTTTATGGTCGGGATGAGAGGAGTTGAACCTCCGACCCCCTGAACCCCATTCAGGTGCGCTACCAGGCTGCGCTACATCCCGACGCGAAAGGGACCCTCCTTTACCGCTGGGGGGCGTACGTGTCAACGCGGAATTTCACACGTTGGCCAATTAATCCATTCTCGGGGTGGACCGATGTTGCCTCTTCCCTGTATGTCGACGTTATGGAGACTCCCTTGAGTACGGAAAAAGCGCCTATACTGGTAACAGGTGCCACTGGCTATGTGGGGGGCAGGCTTGCCCCCATGCTGCTGGAGCGCGGCTGGCGCGTGCGGGCTGTGGCCCGGTCTTTGGAAAAGCTGGCTTGCCGCCCTTGGGCTTCCCACCCCCGGTGTGAACTGGCCCGGGCCGACGTGCTTGATTTGAAAAGCCTGTGCGCGGCTCTGGAAGGATGCCGGATCGCGTACTACCTGGTTCATTCCATGGGATCGGCCGGGCAGCATTTTGCCGAAGCTGATTTGGAATCCGCCCGAACATTCGCTAAGGCCTGTGCCGAGGCGGGCGTGGAGCGCATTATCTATCTGGGGGGGCTGGGCAACGATTCCGACCAGCTGTCGCACCACCTTCGCTCCAGGCTGGAAACAGCGAAAGCCCTGGCATCCGGACCGGTCCCCGTGACGTATCTGCGGGCAGCGGCCATCCTTGGGGCGGGCAGCGCTTCCTACGAGATCCTGCGCTCCCTGGTGGAGCGTCTGCCGGTGATGCTTACCCCCCGCTGGGTGCGCACCAAATGCCAGCCAATCTCCGTGCGCAATGTGCTCGAATATCTGGTGGGCTGCTTGGAGCACCCTGAGACCACTGGACAAACCTATGACATCGGCGGCCCTGACATCCTGACCTACGAGGATCTCTTTCAACTTTACGCAGAAGTGGCCGGATTGCGTCGGCGGATCATCATACCAGTACCCCTTATGAGTCCCGGCTTGTCAAAGTTCTGGGTGCGCCTGGTCACTCCGGTGGCTCCTTCGGTGGCCTCCCCCCTCATAGAAGGATTGCGTAACGAGGTGATATGCCAGGACAACCGAATCCGGGAAATCATTCCCCTGAAGCTGCAGAGCTGCCGGGAAACCTTCCAGGCCGCCAGGCGAGATCTCAAAGACAGGCTGGTTCCCACATGCTGGGCGGATGCCGGCCTGGTTCAGGCTCCTGAGTGGCTGGTGTGCGGCGACGCGCCATACTCCGGGGGCGCGGTCTACGAGATGGGATACAAGGCGTTGCTCCAGGCGCCTCCGGAAAAGGTATGGCCAGCTTTGGAAGCCATTGGTGGAGAAAGGGGCTGGTATTTCGCGGATATCTTATGGACGTTGAGGGGATTGGTCGACCGCCTCATGGGAGGAGTTGGTCTGGGGCCTGGCAGGCGCGACCCCAAGTGCCTGCTGACGGGCGACGCGGTGGACTGCTGGCGGGTGTGGGAAGCGCAGCCACCCCGGCTTTTGGTGCTCCTGGCAGCAATGAAGTCTCCGGGCGAGGCGGCCCTGGAGCTTTCGCTTGCCCCCGATGCTGGCGGGACTCAGTTCACCCTCCTTGCCAGATTCCAGCCAAGGGGCCTGGCCGGGCTCATCTACTGGTATGGCATGTTTGTGCCCCATATGATTTTGTTCACCGGTCTGGTCAAAGGGCTAGCGCAAGCTGCTGGGACTCGGATTGTCAAAGGGCCCTATAGATTCACGCCCACAGTGCCAGGCAAATGTTCTCCGCCTCCGCGCAGCGTGTGACTTTTCAGTCACAACCGCTTGCCACGCTTGCTTTTTGGCCGCACTGGGGGTAGCCGGGCAAGGCCTTGAAAGGGGGGCACATGCGCGTTTTTCAAACTTCTCTTCCCGCCAGAAAAGGGGTGTCGGCGGCTGACGGGCTGGTCCTCCTGGCCTTTTTCGTCCTGGTGTATGCTGGCGTTCGCCTTGCCGCCCAATCTCCCGACGTGGTGGACGGGCCGGCTATCACCACCGATCCAGCCAGCCTGCCCTGGTACGCGCTCTTGTCCGTTGGGCGCATGTTCGCTGCATACGTATTGTCCCTGCTCTTCACCTTCCTCTATGGTACCGCCGCTGCCCGAAACAAACAGGCCCAGGTGGTGCTCATGCCCATCCTGGACATCCTTCAGAGCGTACCCATCCTGTCGTTCTTGCCCGTGGTCATCCTGAGTTTGGCCGCCGTCCTGCCACTTGGCTTGGCTGTTGAACTCTCCTCCATAGTGCTCATTTTCACCTCCCAGGCCTGGAACATGACCTTCGCCTGGTATCAGTCGCTGACCACGATCCCCAGAGAGCTCCGGGAGGCCGCGCGGATATTTCGCTTCAACAAGTGGATGCGCTTTCGGGTTTTGGAACTGCCATTTGCGGCCATAGGCCTGTTGTGGAATTCCATGATGAGCTGGGCCGGTGGCTGGTTCTTTCTCATGGCCTCGGAAATGTTCACGGTGGGGCAGAAGGATTTTCGCCTGCCCGGGCTCGGGGCCTACCTCCAGGAGGCGGCCTCCAAGGGCGACATGCAGGCCATTGCCTGGGGAGTGGGCACGCTGTTGGCGGTGATCATCTGTCTGGATACCTTCGTGTGGCGCCCTCTTCTTGCCTGGTCGGAGCGGTTCAAGCTCCAGATGCAGGACAGCGAAGAACATGCCACGTCCTGGTTCCTCAATTCCCTGCGAGCCTCGCGCCTGGTCGGCTGGATTTTCGAGAAATGCCTGGAACCGGCAATGGAATGCGTGGACTCCCTGTTCCTCAAATTAAAACCCGTGGAAAGCGAGACGTCCTCCGGACGAGGCTGGGGCATACGGCTGTTCACTTTGGCGGTGATGGCCGGGGGCGGCTACGGGGCCTTCCTGGGCGTGGGCATGCTGAGCGAGGTTGGAGCTGCAAAATGGGTCGAGATCGGCCTGGGGCTTCTGGCCACCCTGGCCAGGGTGTGGGCGGCGCTCGTCATAGCCCTGGCCATTACCTTGCCGCTGGGGCTTGGGATCGGGCTCAACAAGCGCATGTCCAACATGCTGTTGCCCGTGGTACAGGTGCTGGCCTCCATCCCGTCAACGGCGCTTTTTCCCGTGGTGCTGCTGGGCTTGCTCAAACTGCCGGGCGGTCTGGCTCTTGCCTCGGTATTTCTCATGCTCATGGGTACCATTTGGTACCTGCTGTTTAACATCATGGCCGGAGCCTCGGCCATTCCGCAGGAACTCATTAGCATGAGCGCCATCCTTAAGATTGAAGGATGGGAGCGCTGGAAGACCTTGTATCTTCCCGCGCTGTTTCCCTACTGCATCACCGGAGCCATCACGGCCACGGGTGGGGCCTGGAACGCCTCCATTGTTGCCGAGTATGTGCTCTTTGGCGGTGAGTACGTCACAACCACCGGCCTTGGCTCCATCATCGCCCAGGCCACGGCCGCCGGGGATTACCCACTGCTGTTGGCAGCCACCCTGGTCATGGTGGGCACTGTGGTCGGGTTCAACCGTTTTTTCTGGCGCAGGCTCTATCGGCTTGCCGCCGAACGCTACGTCATGGAGTAAACCATGTTCGAAGTCTTGCAGCACTTGAAAAACGTCTCGCAGGTCTACGGAATCGGCGACCGGCAGTTCACCGCCATTTCCGATGTGGAACTCGATATCGGAGAAGGCGAGTTCGTCTCCCTGCTTGGCCCTTCTGGCTGCGGCAAGTCCACGCTTCTGCGCATCATCACTGGGCTGCAGCCCCCCACCTCTGGCGAAGTGATCTACCGGGGCGAGCAGCTCAAAGGCGTAAACCCTCGATCATCCATAATATTTCAGAGTTTTGCTTTGTATCCGTGGCTCACCGTACAGGAGAACGTGGAAGTGGCCCTCAAGGCGCGTGGTGTTACGCCCAAGCAGCGCGGACGCCGTGCCCTGGACATGCTCCACAGGGTGGGCCTGGAGGGCTTCGAGACGGCCTATCCCCGCGAGCTCTCAGGCGGCATGCGCCAGAAGGTTGGTTTTGCCAGGGCCCTGTCCATCGAGCCCGAGCTTCTCTGCCTGGATGAACCCTTCTCAGCCCTGGACCCCTTGTCCGCCGAGGCTCTGCGCGGCGAGCTTTTGGAACTGTGGACCACCGGGGCCATACCCACCAAGAGCCTGCTCATGGTGTCGCACAACATCGAAGAGGCGGTGTTCATGTCCGACCGTATTGTTTTGATGGACAAGGAGCCCGGGCGGGTGGTTGCCGAATTGACGGTGAGCTTGCCTCATCCCAGGGACCGCAAGTCAAGGGAGTTTCTTGAAATAGTGGACAAGGTGTTCGCCATCCTGGCCGGGCAGACCTTGCCCGAGGCCGACGAACACGGCTCCGCTCCGGGTGCACCTGGCCGGACGCGCCCCCTGCCGCACATTGAGCTTTCGGACCTGTTCGGCCTTGTGGAGCATATCGACCTGAGCCCTGGCAACACCGCCGACATCTACCGGCTGGCCGACGAATTCCAGATGGAGGTGGACGATGTGCTTCCCCTGGTGGAAGCGGCCGAGATTCTGGGCATGGGAGTGGTCAGCAAGGGCGATATTGCCCTTACCACCCTGGGAGAAACCTTTGCCGAGGCGTCCATTGGCGCGCGCAAGGAGATCTTCGCCAGCCGCATCCGCAGGCTGCCGTTTTTCCAGTGGCTGCTCACGCTTCTTAAGAAATCAGACAAGCATCAGCTCAAGTGGGATGTGGTCCAGATGGCCCTGGAACTGGAGTTCCCCCCCCATGAGGCGGAGAAGCAGCTGGAAACGGCCGTCACCTGGGGCCGCTACGCCACGGTGCTGGCCTATGAGGACGATACAGGCATCCTGAGTCTGGAGCCGGAGTCTTCAACGGACAAGGCGGCATGACCCCCCCCGCCAGCGATGGTTCTTGTGCATGGATCGTGCAGGGTGGCCCGCCTCGTGCATGAGAGGGCCAGACATTGCCACACCGGCAGAATCGGCCTATTTGAGAGGCCCAATCAGTCACCGAGAGGCCGCTATGAAACCGATCAGGCTTTTCGCCGTTCTAGTGCTTGCCTTCCTGGTTGCCGTTCCGGCCCAGGCTGCGAAAAAGGTCACCAAACAGGAGGCCGCGCCCCCAGCTGACGCCAACGCGCAAAGCCTGGTGGAGTTTTTCAAAGGGGAGACAGCCCCTTCTCCCCAAAAATTGGATTTCATGATTGAGGGCGGATACGCCGACATACGCACGGAAACCTCAGAGTCCTCAGGCCGGTACTTTCTGGCCGGGCAGGCCATAAGCGGGGTCGCCCAGGATATCTACCGGCTGGACCTGACGTTCAAGAAAAAATACCAGCGGGACGTGATAGATCTGACGCCTGAGTATTTCTTTACGCAGCAGCGTTCGTATTACTTTTGGTATAACGGGGGGAACAGGATCGTGTTCAAGATTGGTGGAGGCAAGAAGGAATTCAAGTTCCCCAAGAAGGAGCTCACCGAGATCAAGGTGAAGTCGCTCGAGACCTACACCATCGAAAAGACAAAGCTTCCGTTCGATATGAAACTTTCTGATGGGAACACCCAGATTTTTATGCAGCTGAAATTCATATAAGAAAAGCCGGAGAGGGCTTTGCCCCCTCCGGCCGCCAGAGACCGCCCCCTCCGGTGGCCCCCAGCCTTTAAGCAGATTATCCCAGATTCTTAGCCACGAATTCCCAATTCACCAGTTTTTCCAGCACGTCCTTCACATAATCGGCCCGCCGGTTTTGGTAATCCAGATAGTAGGCGTGCTCCCACACGTCCACGGTCCACAGGGGTTTCTGGTTATTTACCAAGGGATTCATTGCGTTGGGGGTCTTGACCACCTTCAATGCGCCGTTCTCCTCCACCAGCCAAGCCCAGCCGCTGCCGAACTGGGTTGTGGCAGCGTCAATCATGCTCTTTTTGAATTCCTCGTAGCCCCCGAAAGCGGCCTTTATGGCGTCAGCAAGCTTGCCGGAGGGGTTTCCCCCGCCACCTTTTTTCAAGCCAGCGAAGTAGAATGTATGGTTCCAGGCCTGGGCGGAATTATTAAAAAGCCCAACGGTGGCGGCATCCTTGGCCGCGTCCAGGAAGACCTTCTCCAGGGTCAGGCCAGCGGTGGGTTTTCCTTCCAGAGCCTTGTTCATGTTGTCGTAATAGGCCTTGGTATGCTTGCCGTAATGAAACGACAGAGTTTTGGCTGATATCACGGGGTCTAGGGCGTCTTCCGGATAGGGCAGGGCAGGGATGGGGAACACGGCTACTCCTTGCGCTTGGGCCGGTTGGGGTGAAAATACGCCAAAAGCGGCGGCCGCGGCAGCGGTTGCCGCAAGAGTGTTGAAGTCTCGCCTGGTCAGGCCGCTCGTGGTCATCTTGTCCATGAATACCTCCAAGGTTCGCCGGCAGCGGGTGTGCCGCTGTCCGCAAAACGGGATTCTCTGATAATCCCTCATGAACCGTGTGGGTAAAGCTGTCAAGCGGGCTGATGCCGCTCAGCTTTCGAAGGGCATGGCAAGGGCCGGGGCAGCCTGGAAGTGATGGAGTGTCCGGCGGATGCGCCGGATACATTTCTGGCGGATTTGCAGAGTTCAGGCCAACCTTAACAACTGCCCGGCACAGCATTTTCTGATGTTTTTTGGAATTGCGAAAGTGACTTCTCTATCAGGAGTGATAGGGCGTAAGAGCAAATTTTTATGGGCACATTAAAAACAACAAAAAACTACAATCAGCGACAATATAGTCTGTGCAGGGAGAAATTACACCTACGTGATGGAAAGTCTGGGAAAAGCGTTTCTGGTCCTGCTGGAGGAGTGCGCTTGTACAGGAGTGCTAGAACGAACAGGATCAGAAGCGACCGTTAGCTGGACGGCAGGCAGCCTGCGCAAACGCTGAGTCTAATCGTGCTCGTGGGGAATGGCGCCCAGCAAGTGGACGTGCTGGTGTACATGCGGGGCTTCTGCAGCTTCGTGAAGATGTCCGTGGGAGAGTAGAAAGTAGCGGGAGGTTACTTGCGTCAGAAAGTCCCATTCGTGCGAGACGACCAGCAGAGCGAGGTCCAGGCCGCACAGGACCTCGGCCACCCTGGCCTTGCTCTCGGGGTCCAGGCCGGTGGTGGGCTCGTCAAGAAGAAGCGCCTTGGGGCGCATGGCCAGCACGCCCGCCAGGGAGGCCAGGCGTTTCTCGCCGCCGGACAGGCAATGGGTGAGCCGTTCCTCGAATCCGCCCAGGCCGACCATTTCCAGGCATTCCTCGGCAATGCTTCGAGCCTGAGAAGCAGTTACCCCTAGATTCAGTGGCCCGAAGGCAACGTCCTCGATCACCGTGGGGCAAAAAAGCTGGTCGTCTGGATTCTGGAAGAGATAGCCGAGCGCGGTGCGGGCTTTGGCGAAGTCGCGTTCACAGCGGCACTCCCGGCCCTCGATATGGACCGACCCGGACTTGGGGGTGACAAGCCCCATGATGGTTTTAAGCAGAGTGGTCTTACCGCTTCCCGTGTGTCCGGCCAAGCCGAGCCTGGCCCCCGGGTCCAGGCAAAGATCGAGGTGATTGAGGACGTCGCGTCCATTGTAGCCGCAGCTGAGCTCTTTGATTTCGATCAGCCTCACGCGACCTCCAGCCAGACCACGGCGGCGACGGCCAAACAACTCGCCATTCCAAGGGCGGTATCCCTGCCCTGCCAGCGCAACCCTCCCAGGCTTCGGAAACGGCCGTCGAACCCGCGGCAGATCATGGCCTGATGGATGGCTGTGGCCCGGTCAAGGGCGCGCATGAACAAGAGCGCCAACATAAGCCCATATGTCCGAAAGGTTTTCCCGGAAAGGTTTGGCAAAAAACCTCGCAACTTGGCCGAAGTGGCCAGCCGCGACCATTCGTGGCGCATAAGGTCAAGATAGCGGTACGTGAGCGAAAGAATGAGGCACAGCTTGTCTGGAACCCCGAGCGCAGACAGGGCCGCTCCCAGCCTGGGAGGCGAAAGCGGCCGCACGAGCCCCCAGAAGAGCAGGAATATGGCGTTGCCCTTAACCGTCATGTGCAGGGCGAGCATGAGGCCTTCCCTGGTGAATGACAAGGATCCCAAGCGCAAAAGCGATTCGCCCGGGACAGCCATCGGCACCGTGGCCAGGATACCCAGGAAAAAGATGTTCACGAGGGCGAGGCGGCGCACAAGGCGACCCCACTGGCGTTCACCCACGGCCAGAGCGGCGGCGCCGCAGCACATGCCAAGCATGGCTGAAGGCCACCTATGGCAGACCGCTATGGCCACTGAAAGGGCCAGGGCGCAGAGAAGCCTGGCGCGTGCGTCGAGTTCGCTCATAGAAGTTCCGGGCGCATGCGCTTTAAGAAACTGAGGATGAGCATGGTAATGGCTCCCTCGATTCCCATGAGCACCAGGTGTGCCCAGAAGAAAAGCCCGGCGAAAACGGTCAATGCTTCCCCGGAGAGGACCAAGGACAGGTAGAGCAGGGCCAGGCTGCCGAGTATGGAGAACGCCCCGCATCCGAAAGAAGCAAGAGCGAAGACCGTGCCGTTGCGCTTAAAAAAAGGTCTGGCCGCGAGCCCGCAGAGCACGGCGGGCAGGCCCATGACCACGGAGTTGACGCCCAGCACGGTGAGTCCGCCGAACTGGAAAAGCAGAGCCTGAAGCAAGAGTCCCACGAAGATGGCAGGAAAAGCGGCCCAACCGAGCATGGCCCCCATGAGGCCGGAAAGAACAAGATGTATGCTCACCGGCCCCAGAGGAAGGTGGATCAGGCTGGCTGCGAAAAAAGCCGCGGAGAGAACTCCGGTTCTGACCAGGGCTTCGCCTTCGAGCTTCTTGATGCCCACTGCAATTCCGGCTGCCGTGGCAATCGCGCCGGAAAGCAGCACAGGACCGGAAAGAACGCCTTCGGAAATATGCATAATTACTAAGCCTGCCGGACCATCGTCTCATGAACGGTGCTCATGAAAATGATCGATATCAGAGCAAAATCAACCATCTGCGATCCAGGCAACAGATTCTCAGCCGAGTGAACTCGTCCGGGTAAAGGTAGCCTTTGGCAGTACCACATGTTTTTAAAGCTTCCAGGCAACGGCGGTCTTTGTTCGCAGAAACGAACTTGGCGGCCAGAAGTTCAAAGCCAAGTGAGTAGGGCCCCGAATCCGTGCTCGTATGTTCGTGTTACGTAAACGTGTTGTGTGCCACGGTCAACCCCGGAGATCTTGACAGTGGTGCAACTTGGTTGCATGTGGCCGGTTAAGAGTGTTCTCCGGAGGATGTATGAGACGAGTCAAAGCTGTGCTGACGCTTTTGTTCTGGCTCTGGGCGGGGTTGGCATGTGCTTCCCCTGTGTCGGTAATGGTCAGTGTGCCGCCCCAGAAAAATTTTGTGGAAAAAATCGCGGGTCCATTGGCCGAGGTTTACGTGATGGTTACCCCGGGCGCGGACGCACACACCTTCGAACCCAAGCCCAGCCAGATGGCCCAGGCGGCCAAAGCCACGCTGTACCTGACCCAGGGGGTGGAATTCGAGCACACGTGGCTTCCCAGACTGGTCAAAACCAATCCCGGTCTTTTGGTGGTGGACACCCTGGAGGGCGTAGAACTCATGCCCATGGGCGGAGGACACGGGAATGGGCACGGCAAACATGGGATCAAGGGAAAGCATGCCGACAAGGAAATGGATGTTCATACCTGGACGTCTCCGGCCCTGGTCAAAATCCAGGCTGGCGCTATCGCCAGGGCCTTGGCCAAGGCCGACCCCGGCAACAGGGAGACATACGTTGCCAACCTTAAGGCGTTCCAGGCAGAGCTAGATGCACTCGATATTCAGGTCCGAGCTTTGCTGAAGGGCGTGCCTGCCGGGGCGGAGTTCTTGGTGTTCCATCCTGCCTGGGCCTATTTCGCGCGCGACTACGGGCTCAAGGAGCAGGCCATAGAATCCGGCGGTAAGGAACCGGGCCCCCGCAAGCTCAAAGACCTTATCGAGCACGCCAAAGAGTCGCGTGCCAAGGCCGTGTTCGTGCAGCCGCAATTTTCCCGGAAGGCCGCACAGACCGTGGCCGACGCAATCGGAGCGAAGCTGGTGGAGGCCGACGACCTTGCCGAAGAGTGGGGAAAGAATATTCTTCTGGTGGCCAAGGCCCTTGGCGATGCGTTACGGTAAACAGGGAAGGGAGCTGACTTAAAGGGACGTAATGAACGATCTTGCCATCGAGCTTGATTCCGCCAGTTACGGCTATGCCAACAATCCGGCCTTGGAAAACGTGAGTCTTCGCGTTCCCAGGGGCGAGTTCCTGGCGGTCATCGGTCCTAACGGCGGAGGGAAGACCACCCTCCTGAGACTTCTGCTGGGTCTCATCGAACCTGTGTCAGGGGCTGTGCGGGTGTTGGGTGAGGCTCCGGAGAAAGCGGCAGAGCGGGTCGGATATATGCCGCAATTCACCTCCACGGGCAGGGCTTTCCCTATTAGCGTATTGCAAACGGTGTTACTCGGCCGGCTCACGCCTCATTCTTTCTGGCCGTGGTGGCCCCGCTCCGACAGGATCAAGGCCCTGGAATGTTTGGCCCGGGTGGGCGTGGACCACTTGTCCGCAAAGGCACTGTCCGACCTGTCAGGCGGGCAGCGCCAAAGGGTGTTCATTGCCCGGGCCCTGGCCTGCGATCCGGAGTTGCTCCTTCTGGACGAGCCCACGGCCAGCGTGGACCCGGAGGGCCGGGCATCGCTCCAGGAACTGTTGGGCGAACTGGCCAAAAGCCTCACCGTGGTGCTGGTGAGCCACGACGTGTCTGTCATCTCCCGGCATGTGACCTCCGTGGCCTGCGTGAACCGCACGGTCCATTTCCATCCTCGTCCGGAGATCACGCCGGAAATGTTCGGCATGATGTACCAGTGCGGGCCCCACAGCTGCCCGGTGGAGCTTATCGCCCACGGAATTCCGCACAGGGTGGTGGCAAGCCACGAGGAAAAATCGTGATCGAAGCCCTTTCCTACGACTTCATGCGCCACGCAGTTCTGGCCGGAATTCTGGCCAGCATAGCCTGCGGCATCATAGGCAGCCTGGTGGTGGTCAACCGGGTGGTGTTCGTGGCCGGGGGAATCTCACATGCGGCGTATGGCGGTGTGGGCCTGGCCTTTTTCCTGGGCCTGCCCGTCCTGCCGGTCACCATCGCATTCAGCCTGGGGATCTCGGCCATCATGGCCGCAGTCACCTTCGGGCGCAGAGAACGGGCCGACACCGTGGTGGGGGTGCTCTGGGCGGCCGGCATGGCCTTCGGCATCATCCTGGTGGACGTAACCCACGGCTACAACGTGGATCTCATGAGTTTCCTGTTCGGTTCCATATTGGCCGTGCCGAAGTCGGACCTGTGGCTCATGGCCGGGTTGGACGTTCTCTTGCTGGCGGTCATCGCCCTTTACTACCGGGGATTCATGGCCATGAGCTTCGACCCGGAATTCGCAGGATTGCGCGGCGTGCGGGTCAGGCTGCTGCATTTCGTCATGCTGGCCATGATTGCGGCGTCAATAGTCATGATCATCCGGGTTGTGGGGCTCATCCTGGTCATCGCACTGTTGACCATCCCCCCTTACCTGGCCGAGAGGCGCTGCAGGTCGCTTGGCGGGATGATGTTCTCCTCTTCCCTGTATTCTTGCGTATTCTGCCTTGCCGGGCTGGGTCTTTCCTATGCCTACGATCTCACTTCCGGGGCAAGCATCATCGCGGTGGCAACCATATGGTTCTTCCTGGAGAACATTCTGGGCAGGAGGGCTGCCTGATGTGCTCCCAGTGCGATCCGCGAGCCATGCTACAAGACAGCGGGTTGAAGGCAACGCCGCAAAGGATCAGGGTGCTCTCCGCAGTGCAAGCCTCCCGGGAGGCTTTGTCACCGCTCATGCTTCTGGCCAAGCTCAGGGAAAACGAGCCCATGGACAAGGTGACGCTGTATCGCGCCCTGGACTCTTTGGCCGAGCATGGGCTCATAACCCGTCACGAGGCCGGGGATGGCTCGGCAAGGTATTGCGCTGGAGGACCGGCCCATCCGGAGCATCATCACTTTTATTGCCTGAGCTGCCGCAGGCTGCTGTGTCTGGGGCCTGAGGCTGTCCGCGTGGGCGTGGACCTGCCCGGAGTGAAACATGTGAACGTCCGTCTGGATGGTACGTGCGAACACTGTGGAGGCTAGGCATCCCCAGTGGCCTAGAAGCATCTTTGTTTCTTTTACCCGATGAATCTGGAACTCCGGCGCTTCTATTGCGCTCCAGACCGTTATTTTCGTTGATAGGTCTTTCTGGCGGGGGTATATGAGAACAAGAATCCTAAAAGCCAGGAGACCCCGACATGAAGATCGACGACATCGCCAAGCTGCTTGGCGGCGAAGCCAAATCCCTGCTGGAACACGTCTGCACAACCGTACCCAAGAAAAACCTTCATCTGCCAGGCCCGGACATGGTGGACCGGATCTATGCCCTCTCGGACCGGTCCGTGCCGGTTCTGCGCAGCCTGCAGGCGCTGTATTCGGCGGGCCGCTTGGCGAAAACCGGGTTCGTGTCCATTCTGCCCGTGGACCAGGGCATCGAACATTCGGCCGGGGCGTCCTTCGCGCCCAACCCCATCTATTTCGACCCTGAAAACATCGTAAAGCTGGCCATCGAAGCCGGATGCAACGGGGTGGCGTCAACCATGGGAGTGCTCGGGGCAGTGGCCCGCAAGTACGCGCACAAGATCCCCTTCATCCTGAAGATCAACCACAACGAGCTGCTCTCCCTGCCCCCGAAGCATGATCAGATCATGTTCGCCCAGGTTGAGCAGGCTTTCGACATGGGGTGCATAGCAGTGGGTGCCACCATCTATTTCGGGGCGCCTGAGTCCACCCGGCAGATCCAGGAGGTCTCCAAGGCCTTTCGCCGTGCCCACGAGATGGGAATGGCCACCATCCTGTGGTGCTACACCAGAAACCCCGGTTTCGTGAAAGACGGAGTGGATTACCATGCCTCGGCGGACCTCACGGGCCAGGCCAATCATCTGGGCGTGACCATCGAGGCGGACATCATCAAGCAGAAGCTGCCAGTGAACAACGGCGGTTATACGGCCATCAAGTTCGGCAAGACCGACAAACGGGTCTATTCCGAACTGACCTCGGACCACCCCATCGACCTGTGCCGCTATCAGGTGCTCAACTGCTACAGCGGGCGAATGGGACTCATAAACTCCGGCGGTCCGTCGGAAGGCGCTTCAGATCTGCTGGAAGCGGTGAAGACGGCGGTCATCAACAAACGGGCCGGTGGTATGGGCTTGATTTCCGGGCGCAAGGCCTTCCAAAGGCCCATGGCCGAGGGAATAAAGCTCTTGCGGTCCATCCAGGATGTGTACCTGTGCAAGAAGGTGACAGTGGCCTAGCCTAGGAAGGGGGCGAAGCTCCGTTCCTGGAAAGTGTTCTCCACAGTTTGTCCAGAATATTTACGGGCGCCATCGAGAATTCGGTGGCGCCCATTGCGTTTAGCAGACTGCGAAGATCGCCGGTTGCACCGGGCTGTTAAAGAAACAGAAAATGTCTTCAATCATCCCCAGAAGAAGGCTCAGTGGAGGTTGAACTACTGCTTGCTTAAGAGAAAAATACCGTAGTTCGCCAGCAGGTTGGGGAGCCTGGTGATGACCAGGCCGCTTCGCGAAGAGGGGCCTGTCTTGATGGCCACAGCCTCGTGCACGGTGATTAAATGGCGGGTGCAGAAGCGTGAAAAGTCCTTGAAGGTGATCACCCGGATGTTCGGGGTGTCGTGCCAATCGTAGGGAAGTTCAGGCGTCACAGGCGCCTGGCCCTGGAAAAAGAGCTGGCAGCGGTTTCGCCAGTGGGCGAAGTTGGGGAAGCTCACCACGGCCTTGCGGCCAACACGCAGGATCTTCTGGAGCAGCTTGAGGGGTTCCGGCACCTGCTGCAAGGTCTGGGAGAGCACCACGAAATCGAAGGCGTTGTCCGGGTAGTCTCCCACTTCCTGGCTCAAGTCTCCCTGGAGGATCGACACACCTCGGCTGATTCCGGCCGCGGCATTCGATTCGTCCTGCTCCACACCGAACCCGCGGACCTGCTTGGTCTCATGCAGAAACTCCAAAAGCTCTCCCTTGCCGCAGCCCAAGTCCAGCACGCGTGAGCCCGGAGTGATCCAGGAGGCAATGAGGTCTAAGTCGTAACGCATCAGAGGATGCCCCTTTCCAGGTCGCGCTGGGTGCGTTCGAGATGGCCGGAAATGAGCCCGGCCAAACGGGGGCTGTCCAGGAGGAAAGCGTCGTGACCCCATTGGGCTTCGATCTCACAGAAGCTCACGTCCTTTCCGGCGCGCTTGAGAGCCTGCACCAGTTCGCGGGACTGGTAGGTGGGGTAGAGCCAGTCCGAGCTGAAGGATACCACCAGGAACCTCGTGCTCCCGCGTGAGAAGGCCTTGGTAAGCGAGCCCCCCCCATGGGTGGCTCCCAGGTCGAAATAGTCGGCTGCCCGAGTGATGTAGAGAAAGGAATTGGCGTCGAAGCGTTCCACGAACTTGAGCCCCTGGTAGCGCAGGTAGGACTCCACCTGGAAGTCGGCTTCGAAGCTGAAGGAAAAATCAGCCCTGTCCTGGAGGCCGCGGCCGAACTTGTGGCGCATGGCCTCGTCGGAAAGGTAGGTGATGTGCCCTATCATGCGGGCCACGGCCAGGCCGTGGGCTGGTTTGGCGCAGTCGTAGTAGTCGCCTCCGTTCCAGTCAGGATCAGCCACGATGGCCTGGCGGGCCACCTCGTGGAAGGCGATGTGAAGGGCGGAGTGCTTTGCCGCCGTGGCCAGGGGGATGGCTGAAACAACCATCTCGGGATAGCGGGCGGCCCACTCCAGCACCTGCATGCCGCCCATGGAACCGCCGACAACGGACAAGAGCCGGCTGATGCCAAGGTGTTCCAGCAAAGCCTTCTGGGCGCGCACCATGTCGCCGATGGTGAGCACCGGGAAGGCCAGTCCGTAGGGTTTTCCGGTGGCGGGATTGGGACTCGCCGGTCCGGTGGAACCCATGCACCCCCCCAGGACGTTGGCGCAGACCACGAAATATTTATCGGTGTCGAGCCCTTTCCCAGGGCCGATCATCACTTCCCACCAGCCAGGCTTGGGGTCCGAAGGGGAGTAGATTCCAGCCGCGTGGGAGTCACCGGTGAGGGCGTGGCAGACCAGCACAGCATTGGAGGCGTCCGGGGCCAGCTGGCCATATGTCTCGTAGGCCAAGGTGACGGGGCCAATGTCCGCTCCACTCACCAAGGGGAAGGGATTGCTCTCGGCGAAGGTGAAGAAGCGTTTCTTAACCAGGCCGACTCCAGCCCCGTCCACGATATGTTCAGCGTACTCGCTCATGATTTACGGTGCGGGTGGAGAGTTGAGGGATGCGATGGCCCTGGCCAACTGCGCCTCCAGGTCGCCAAGAACGACCAACGCGCTGCTGAGGTCGCTGGTTTTCAGAAGGTCTTCGAGTTGTCCAGAGAGTTCCTGTACCGCTGTGGCGCAGACCACCGACGACATCCCTTTCAGGGTGTGGGCTGCGGTAGCCGCTACCGGAAGATCGCCACAGGAGAGGGCTGTGCGGATAGTGTCAAGATGCTCTCCGGCGTTTACGCGAAAGAGGCTGAGCAGTTCGGGGAGAAAATCCATCATGTTGGCGAAGCGATGCCTCTGCAGGGCAAGGTTGAAAGGGGCGAATCCGGATGTGTCTGCGCTCGTTGGCCAGGAAACGTCGCGAGGTCCGTGCTCAAACGTGGTTGCACAAGCGGTGCTTTCGCAGCTCGTGGGAGAAGCAGTTGGAAAAAGATGTTCCGGATATACCTGGTCAGAGTCACGCATTGGTCACCATGCACACCGCTAGCGGACTAAAGTGAAGGGGCTGTCACTCATGCAATAACAACCAAATTTTGTCATGTTGCCAATGAAAGTTCAAGCGGCCAAGAAGGCATGTCCGGAGGCAGTCTGAGGGCTTTTAAGAATCAGAGTTTAGGCTTATAAGTCTGTCGATTTCGCGGATGACATCACCGGTCTTTGGAGCTATCCACCCTGAATCCCGTACAAGGAGCCACTATGCGAAGCAAACTTATGACCGGCGGGGTGGAGAAAGCCCCGCACCGTTCCCTGCTCCACGCCCTGGGACTGACCCGCGAAGAAATCGAACGCCCCCTGGTGGGCATCGTCAACTCCGCCAACGAAGTCGTTCCGGGCCATATACACTTAGACACCATAGCCAATGCCGCCAAGGCCGGCGTGCGCATGGCCGGCGGAACCCCCATGGAGTTCCCGGTGATCGGCGTCTGTGACGGCCTGGCCATGAACCATGCGGGCATGCGCTTCTCCCTGCCCAGCCGGGAGATAATTGCCGACTCCATCGAGATCATGGCCATGGCCCATCCTTTTGACGCCCTGGTGCTCATCCCCAACTGCGACAAGACGGTTCCGGCCATGCTCATGGCCATGCTCAGGCTCAACATCCCCTCGATTCTCATCTCGGGCGGGCCCATGCTTGCCGGAGCCTCCGCAGGGGGGCCGGTCGACCTCATCAGCGTGTTCGAGGCCGTGGGTCGGGTCAAGCAGGGCACAATGGGCGAAGCTGAGCTTAGCGAGCTGGAGGTTCGGGCCTGCCCCGGCTGCGGCTCCTGCTCCGGCATGTTCACGGCCAATTCCATGAACTGCCTCTCCGAATCCATCGGCCTTGCCTTGCCCGGCAACGGAACCATCCCGGCGGTCACGGCCGAGCGGGTGCGTCTGGCCAAGAAGGCGGGCATGTTGGTGATGGATCTTTTGAAAAAGGACATCAAACCCCGCGACATCGTCACCAAGGCATCGGTGGCCAACGCAGTGACCATGGACATGGCGCTTGGCTGCTCCACCAACACAGTGTTGCACCTGCCTGCGATCTTCGCGGAGGCTGGCCTGGACCTCACCCTGGACATTTTCGACCAGGTGAGCCGCAAGACGCCCAACCTCTGTAAGCTCTCACCCGCTGGTCACCACCATATCGAGGACCTGCACAGGGCGGGTGGCATCCCGGCGGTTATGAACGCTCTGTCTGCTCGGGGGCTCATAGACACCTCGGCGCTTACAGTTACCGGGAAAACCGTGGGCGAGAACCTGGCCGAGTTGAAACCGAGCATCATGGATGCGGATGTCATTCGTGATAAGAAGCCCTATTCGGACCAGGGCGGAATCGCGGTGCTTCGCGGCTCGCTGGCTCCTGACGGCGCGGTGGTGAAGCAGTCCGCCGTGGCTCCGGAAATGATGAAACGCACCCTGACCGCCCGCGTGTTCAATTCCGAGGAGGACGCCTACAAGGCCATCCTGGCCGGAGAGATCACCAAGGGGCTGGCCATCATCATCCGTTACGAAGGCCCCCAGGGAGGCCCTGGCATGCGCGAGATGCTCTCCCCCACGGCAGCCATCATGGGCATGGGGCTGGGATCGGACGTGGCCCTCATCACCGATGGCCGGTTCTCGGGCGGCACGCGCGGCCCGGCCATCGGGCATGTCTCCCCGGAGGCGGCCGAGGGCGGGCCCATAGGACTTGTGCAGGACGGAGACACCATCGAGCTGGACATTCCGGCCCGCAGGCTGGACCTGGCTCTTTCCGAGGAAGAGTTTGCCAAGCGCAGGGCAGCCTTCAAACCGGTGGAAAAACCTCTGCCTTCAGGACTACTGAGGCGCTACGCCAGGTCCGTGAAGTCAGCCGCGTACGGGGCGGCTTACAAATAGGGCAGGCTGCCGTCGTCACTGGCTTTCTGCAAAACGCAAAGGGCGGCCCATCATGGGCCGCCCTTTTTTCATTCAAATATCCCAGAAGGTTTATCTACCAGCCTCGCCTGTATCCCCGTGGGGGGTAATGGTGCCATGGCCGGCCATCCGCAGCCGGAATGACCACATACCTTCCCAGGCGTTGAGGGTAATACACATATGACGGCAAGGGACCCAATACCCAAGTCCCGCGATGCTGCGACCAGTAGAGGCCCCAATAAGGATGCCAGCACAGATGGGTCGGGGCAAGCGGGTGATTCGTTACGTCCCGGAAAGAAGTATCATCCTCTCGCGATGAAGGCTCTTTAGGCGATGGTCTTCGTGATTCAGCGTCACTAGCTGTCATGGAGTGTCTCTAAGCTTGCGAAGCATCTCCCGCATCCTGTCATGGTGGGATCCCGCCCAGTACACACGCCCGCAGGAAGGGCACTGTGAAAACGCTTCATAGTAGAGCTTGGTCTTGGGCTGAAGTACGTGCAGCACGGCGGATTTAGGAACTGACGCGAGTGCCCTGTTGCAGCGTACGCATCGTGAAAATGGAGCCGCAAGCGGGGCGAGGCCGAAAAAGCGGACGATGTCCCTGGTCTGCTCAATTGGATCGTTGGCGCGTACCAACCTTCCCCACTCAACGGTTTTGCGGCGGAGAAGGCCATGGTCCCGGGTAAGGACGACTCTGCCTTCCCGGGCAGCGGTTAAAGCTACGTCGTCATCGCTTAAGCAGCGGTTGTAGGCCACATCGAGACCCATAAGTCGCAGGTAGGTGGACAGGCGGCCCACATTGGCGTCCGCAATGAAATGTGGTGATGGCAGGGCGCTCCGCAGCGGATGATCGCAGGTAACGTTCACCGGCGGCTCTCCGGGATGGACGCTGACCTCATCACCAGGAACCAGGATATGCCTGAAATGGACGGGTTGCCCATCCACCGTCAGGAAGTATACTTCAGTGTGCGGCACGCCGACCGCTTCCAGGACATCCTTGAGCGAAGCCCGGCGCGTCACACGATAGTCCAGCCTTTCGCCCCCGGTTAGGGGGGCGAGTTCGCCGTGGAAATGGAGAATTGCCGTGCTCATCAATGGCTACGTGCTGTTTGTTCTTGGGGCTCTTGCTCTTACATTCACCATAACAGGCCTGGCCCGTTGGCTCAATGTGCGTGGTTTGTCCGCAGAGTTGCCTGAAGAATTCGCGGGAGTCTTCGACCCTGCGGAGTATGGAAAGTCCCAGGAGTATCTCCGTGCCCGGGTTCGGCTGGAGTGGGCGAGCGAGGGATTTGATCTCGTCGTGGCCTGTTTGTTCGTGCTGGCGGGGGGCATGGGGTGGCTGGACGCCGGAGTTCGCTCCCTGGGCTTTGGGGAAATATCTTCGGGAATGATGTTCATCGGCGTCCTGGCCTTGGCCCAGTCAGTCCTGGCCCTGCCTTTCGACGTGTACGGGACTTTTGTCATAGAAGCCCGTTTCGGGTTCAACACGACCACGCCCAGGGTGTTCGTGGCGGACAGGCTCAAGGGTGTTGCTCTGGGAGCCGTTCTCGGAGGCGGGCTTCTCTGGGCCGTGTTGTACGCGTATTCGAGCCTCGGGCAGTTGGCCTGGCTGGTCTCCTGGCTGGTGATCACCGCGGTGACGGCTGTCTTGCTGGTGGTCGCTCCGGTCTGGATTCTGCCGCTCTTCAACCGATTCACCCCACTTGCCGACGGGGAACTTCGTCAGGCCATAGAAACGTATGCATTGAGCCAGGGGTTCCATCTCTCCGGAGTGTTCATCATGGACGGCTCCAAACGCTCCACCAAGGCCAACGCCTTTTTCACTGGCCTTGGCAAACACAAGCGCATTAGTTTGTATGACACTTTGATAGACAGAATGACCGTAGATGAGGTCGTGGCTGTACTGGCCCATGAGGTGGGGCATTCAAGGCTCGGGCACATTGGCAAAGGGTTCGCCCTGGCGACAGCCAAGATGGGCTTGGTGCTTATTGTGCTCCAAGCCTTTCTGGGGAATGCCGATGTGCAGGCGGCTTTCGGAGTGGCCAAGCCCTCGGCCCATGTGGGTCTGGCCCTGTTTGGCCTTGCCTATCAGCCGCTGGCGCTTCTTCTGGGGGTTGTGGCGAACGCTGTGTCCAGACGTTTCGAGTTCCAGGCGGACGCTTTTGCCGCAGCGGGAACAGGAAGTGCTAAAGAGTTGGTTTCGGCTCTTAAAACCCTGAGCCTCGCCAACCTTTCCAATCTGACGCCGCATCCTTTCACGGTGTGGCTTCAGTACAGTCATCCACCTGTTCTTGAGAGAATCCGGCGTCTTATGAACCTGTCCGCGTGAACGAGGCCGCGAACTCCATGGCCTGGGTGTAGCCTTCGGCAGCAAGGCTAGCCGGGATGTTCAGGGCCTCAAGGGTGTTCTCCAACCCTGCCCAGTCACCCTGCTCGAACTGGAGGGCCATGTTCATCCACCGGGCGTATTCCCCATGCTGGGTGAGGAGCGCATCTTTCAAAACCGCGTCCAGGGGGAGGTTAAGCAGTATTTCCTGCATGGGCGCGTGCAGCATTGCGTCCAGCAGCGAGAAGAGCCCCAAGGTGAACAGATTCTCTGTTTCCGCGCTGTCGCGCCCAAGGCCCTGTCCCACCACCTCGAAAAATCTGGCCCGCTGCAAGGACAAAAAGGACAGTTCACTGGTTTTTCCTGATGGGGAAAGATCGGTCAATGCGATGACCTTCAGCCAGTGCCGCAGGTGGGTCCAGCCGAGCACCAGGAGGGCCCGGGGGATGGAGAGTCTGGACATGCGTTGGCCGTTGAGCGGCGAATTGAGGTAGCTGAGCAACCGGTAGCTGAGGGATACGTCCGAGCGGATGGCGTCGCGCAGGGCGTTCTCGTCAGGATGGTCGGCCTGGGTGAGCCGCAGGAGCTTGATCCGGGCAAGCTCGTTGGAAGCCAGACGCTTGCCGGCCACCACCTCGGGGCGTTTGAAGAAATAGCCTTGGAAAAGGCTGAATCCTAGACTCTTGCACAATACAAAGGAGGCCTTGTCTTCCACTCTCTGGGCAACGGCTCGGAGCTTCTTGGCCAGCACGGGCTGAAGCAGGCCCTGGAGCGCCTGCTTGCTCTTGCCCAGGACGTCGATGATGACCAGATCGGCTATGTCTAAGAGGGATGACGCTTCCGGGAGGGAGTTGAATCCGTCCACTGCCAGGAGGTATCCGTCGGCCTTGAGGGCTGTAAGAGTTTCAAGCAGAGGGGAGTCAAGCTGGACGTTCTCCTCCACCTGGACCACGGTCCTGTCAGAGGGGAGGGCGTAGGGGGCTTTGTCCAATATGGTCTTGCGGCCGAAGTTAACGAGAATTTTCTGTCCGCCGGCAAGATCCCCGGGATGCCATTGAAAAGCACCGGCCACGACCGTGAGGGTGGCCGCGTCCAGATCGGTGAATACCGCCTGGGTGGATGTGAGGGCCTGCCGATAGAGCAGCTCGTGGCCGAAGACGTTCAAATCCGCGGTGAATACGGGTTGGCGTGCGAAAAGCGGGGGGGCAGGCAGGGCCTGAAAGCCGTCCATGTTGGGCGCACCCTACCCGTCTTGCTTTCGGGATGCAACACGCGACAACGCCGAATTCAGGCTAGTCCAGCATGCAATAACCATCGGTAATGGATTCACATTCCTTGAAGACTTTCGCCTGGCATCGGCAGCAGATGGAGTAGTCGATGTTTTTTAAAACCTCACGCACGGCCTCGGCTTTGGTGTCGAACACGGAGTCCTTGCCCAGGCCCTGCATGCAGCCGCACAGGCGAAGGGTATCCAGCACCTCCTGCTTCAGAGAACACAGGTAAAGGCGTCTTCCTTCCTTGCCGAGGGCTGTCTCCTGTTGAAAGACCATTTGGCAGCCGGTCACGTCGATGAAGTTCACTCCGCTGGCCACAAGGATCACATGCTTTTGTGCCGGTGTTTCTTGCATCAGGTGATGCAATTCTTCTGAGATGTGGTTCACTGCTCCGAAAAAGATCGAGCCGTCCAGGCGCAGTATTTTTATTTGCGGGCATTCAGGCATGGGCTTTCGGGCAATGTTCACCAAGTGGCGTCTGCGGCCGGAGCCGTCCGGGGCGAGAGTGATGAAGTTGGGGTGGGAGGTGCGGTTTAAGTAAAAGAGCAATGAGAGCATGACGCCAGTGAAGAGGGCGAATTCGAGATTAACGGCCAAACAGGAGATGGCTGTGATGGCCATGACCATGGCCTCCTGGCTGCTGGTGCGTATGATGCGGTCGATGTCGCGCATATGTATGAGCCCACCGGCCACAACCATGAGCACTCCGGCCACCCCGGCCATGGGTAGGTGTGCCGTAAGCGGAGCGACCAGAACGGCTGCCAGGGCGACAGCCACTGCCGAGACCACGGCTGCCAAGGGAGTCTTGCCCCCGGACTGGATGTTCACACCCGTGCGGGTGAAGGACCCTGAAGATGCGTATGCCGAGAAAAAACTTCCAAAGAGGTTGGAAAGGCCCTGGCCCATGAATTCCTGGTTGTTGTCCAGGCGCTGCCCCGTGCCGGCCGCTACGGCTCGCGCTATGGCCACGGCCTCTGCCAGCCCAAGCATGGCAACTGCGAGGGCTCCAGGAATGAGGCTGCCGATGGACGACGCTTCGGCCAGGGGCCAGGAAAGGGGAGGCAGACCGCCCGGCAGGGCACCGGCCATTTTCAACCCGCTTTGTTCGCCCCCGAAGAACCAGGCCAGAAGACTGGCCACCACCATGGCCACCAGCAAGCCTGGAAGGCGGGGAAACTTTTTCTTAAAGAACAAAGCTGTGACCAAGGCTGTGCCGCCCACTGCCAAGGAAGGGAGGCTGGCCCGCGACAGAGCGCCAGGAAGGGCGGCCAGGAGTCCGGCGATGGATCCCTTCGGCAGATCCACGCCAATGAAATGGTGCAGCTGCCCGATGGCGATAAGCACAGCGGCCCCGGCCGTGAAACCCGTCATCACCGACCTGGACACGAAATTAATCAGGCCGCCCATTTTGGCCATACCAAGGCCCAGTTGGAAAAGTCCGGTAAGGAAGGTGAGTGTCAGGGCCAACTCGATGTATCGGGGGGTAAACGGCTGCGCCATGGTGGAGATATTGGCGAAGACCACGATGGAGATGGCCGTTGTGGGTCCAGATATCAGGTGATGGCTCGACCCGAAGAGGGCGGCGATGATGGTGGGGACAATGGCCGTGTACAGGCCGAATTCGGGAGGCAGGCCGGCGATAAGGGCGAAGGCCACGCCTTGCGGAAGCACGACCACCGCGCCGGTAAGCCCGGCGAGAATGTCGGCCTTAAAGGCTTCCCGGGTTAACCCCTTGCGCCAGACGCAGCAGGTGGGGGGCTGAACATGACGTCTGACGATGTCCAAGACGTCCCGAATTACGGCCATGGGCACCCCGGCTCTTGCAGTTCTTATACTTTGTATTTTCTTAAGCCCGGGAGCGGTTTTTTGGCAACCGTCAGGAGCCTTGGCCAAAATAATTGCCGGCAGCGGCCCAGGTCCTCAGAGCAAAGTCCCCAAGTCAGGAGGGGGAACTTCAGTGGGTTCCACATGCCGGGCTATCTCGTAGCCTGACGCGGATTTCTCCAACCCAAGACGCAGCGTTGCCACTCTCCTGGGTTTCACCGGGAGGCCGTCAGGGTTTCTGAAAATCGTCATGTACGGGTTCAAGGGTCTTGCCGGGTCATGCCCGGTCACAATCGCGTAGTAGCCATTTTTAAGCTGGACCACGGTGCCAGGGGGGTAAAGACCCACGCACTTGACGAAACGGTCCAGGACGTTCTCGGGAAATGCCCCCCCCCGTTTTTCGTAGATGGTCCTAAGCGCCATGTGCGGGCTCATACGCGTCCGGTAGACCCTGTCGCTGGTCAGGGCGTCGTAGACGTCAAGGACCGAGAGAATTCGGGAAACTCCGGCGATGTTGCTTCCTTTGAGCCTCCTGGGATAGCCGCTGCCATCGAGCCTCTCATGGTGTTCCAGAACTCCCAGCGCCGCGGGAACCGGAATGCCTGGCTGATCTTTGATGTACTCCCAGCCCAGCACCGTATGGCTTTTCATCACCTCGTACTCAGCGTCGGTCAGCTTGCTGGGTTTGTTCACGATGTCCTTCGGGAGCAGACATTTGCCCACATCGTGCAACAGGCCCGACAAGCCGATGAGTTCAAGCTGACTGTCCGGAAGGCCCATGTGGTTGCCGAAAAGAACCCCCATGGACGCCACGTTCAAACTGTGGGTGTATGTATATTCGTCGTAGTCCTTGAGAACACAGAGCAGGCGCAGGACGCTCTCGTTGGTCTTGACGGAGGCTATGAGCCTGGCAATGAGCATTTTTGCCTGTTCGAGCTCAACAGGCTTGCCGTCTTCAACTCCACCCAGAACATGCCTGGTGCGGTCCACGGCTTCAGTGAAGAGCTTCTTGGCGAAACGCAGGGTTCTTGAGGGATCTGACGCAGAGGGAATGGCTGTTTCGGAATTGTCAGGCTTCGGAGGTTCTCCCTGGTGGAGTAACCAGTCATCTTGGCATGGCTCCTCCACATCCAAACCTCTGTCCAGATCGATCTCAACCGAATCGATGCCAAGTGCCTTGAGCTCAGCGATGGTTTTATGATCGCCCAGCACGCCGAGACGGGAGGTCAGATAGGGATGCTTGAACCAGGAGAGCTCAAACCTGCTTACGAACATGCCCGGACGCAGCCGCTCAACTGGAATGCGTTTGATTACCGCCATGGCGAGGCTCCTCTGGCCACAGAGAAGCGCGGCGAGATGGGAGGCCTGAAAACGAAGATGACCTCCTGCGGACTCGTCATTGCGGCGAAAAGTGGTTCAGGGTGCAGCGAACGTCCTTCGCCCTGGCCCTACAGCCTGCCAGAGCACCGGCGTGCTCCCTCAAGTTTTGTGCAAACCCACTCTGTGGAGTCTCCGAATGCATGGTGACTCCGGCCGGGAGCATGGCCGGCGTACCTATGCGATGCCAGCGGCAGTGGGAGCGGACAACTCGTCCGGTTCCACCGGGCGTTCTATTTCGAATTCCTTGCGGGCCATTTCACCGCATAATCTCCACGTGTCCACCTTGCGTTTGACCACGGGCCTGCGGTTGCTGTCGCAGAATACCATCACTTCCGGGAAGAGCGGTTTGCCTGGCGTCTGCTTGACAACAAGGGCGTAGCATCCATTTCTGAGCTGCACGACGCTATAGGCGGGGTAAACGCCGAGATGCTTGATGAAGCGGTCCACCATGTCCTCGGGGAAAGCCTGGCCTCTGAGACTGAAAAGCGTCCGCAGAGCCAAGTATGGAGAAACAGGGCTCCGGTAGGCCCGGTCAGAGGTCAGGGCGTCGTAGACATCCACCACGCTGATGATGGAACTGAAAGGATGAATGGCATCCCTGGTAAGGCCAGCGGGATACCCCTTCCCGTCAATGCGTTCATGATGCTCGAGCACGGCCCTCAGGACAATCTCGGGAATGTTGCCCTGCCTTCTGAGATGCTCATAACCCAGGCAGGGGTGGAGTTTTACGGCCTCGAATTCGGCGGGTGTGAGCGTGCTGGGCTTGGCGATAATCTCCTTGGGAACGAGGCATTTGCCAACATCATGGAGAATTCCGGCCAGTCCCAGTGTTTCCAGGTCGGCAGTTTCCAACCCCATGGATTTGCCCAAAAGCACTCCAAGACCGGCCAAATTAAGAGAATGCGTGTAGGTGTAGTCGTCGTAGGTCTTTAGCGAGAACAGAACGTGCAGCACATTTTCGTTCTGGTTAACCGAATCAATGAGCTTGGCTATAAGCGGTTGCAACTCCTCAATGTCTACGGCGTTGCCCTTGGTGACGCTATCCATCAAGGCTTTGGTGGCGCTCATGGCCTGGTCGAAGAGCTTCTTCGCAAACCGTGCAGTCCGTTCCGGGTCTGAAATCGGAGGGCACGGAGTTGCGCGGGGTTTCTTGAGGGACTCGGCCTCAGCAGCTGCGGGTGGCGCTTTTGGGGCAAGGGCGGACCTGGACGTGTCGACTTCAACCTGGCTTACTCCGAGGCGGCGGAGTTCCTCGATCAGGTTCTGGTCGCGCACGAGTCCCAGGCGGGTGGAAACGTAGGGGTGTTTGAACCAAGAAAGATCAAAAGCGCTGACGAACATGCCTGGCTTCAGATCGTTCAAGGGTATCTTTTTCAACATGGATGCGGCCCACTACAAACAGCTTTTTTCATCAGCGGGAAATAATCCATTCAACCCCTAACGGATTACGCCGGGAAGCAACAATACCTGTTTCCCTAATTTTTTTTGGTATAAACGTCAAAAGTTGTATGATTACGGGAGAGGCGCGCCCCCTTTGAGGAAGTGCGAAACGGCCATGATGGTGTTCACATAGGTCTGCGAATGGTTGTAGCGGAACAGCGCTTCGCGCAGAGTGGCCTCGTCATTCAGGTTGCCTGTGAAACCGTGGGCGCGCAGGTAGTTGGCCATGGAGTTCACGGCATCGCGAACATTGAAGATGTCCACCCTGCCGTCGCCGTCACCGTCCGCACCGTAGCGCAAGAGGCTTGTCGGCATGAACTGGCTGACGCCGATGGCCCCGTAGATTGACCCGGGCATGCCCCCCATATCCAGCTTATTCTGGCGGGCATATTGGAATAGGGCCTTGAGTTCCGTGTAGGCCCAGGCGGCTTTTTCCGAAGCCTTTGTATCCAGCCATGCTTTGCGGTCTGGGGTGACATTTTCCCCGGCAAAGACGCTCATGACGCTGGCAGCCTTGGAGGAGGCCGCCATGCTCGCCAGGTTGTTGAGCGCCAGATTGTCTCCCAGGAACTTGCCTACGCGGGTTTCAACAGTGAGAAGCCCGACCGTAACCACTGCCGGGACCCCGTAGCGCTGCTGCACCTCATCGAGAATCTGCCTGTTGGCCTCCAGGAAAGCCTTGGCCTCGGCCAAACGCTCGGGCTGGATGATGACCTCGTACATGTCAGGAGGACCCTTTGCGGCCATTTCCTTGAGCTCGGATTGCGTCTCAGCGGAGGCCTTCTGCTGTTCCTGTTCGGCAAGAGTGAGCAGGTCCTGGCTGTACCGGCCGTCCACGGAGAGACCATGGTCGCGCTGGAAGGCTCGCAGACCATTTCTGAACAGGTAATCCGGGCGGCCGTTGGCCGGACCGAAGAAGTAGCCGAGGGTGCTTAAGCGCGTCTGGAGTTTGCGGACCACGTCGGAACCAAACTTGGCCGTATACATCTCCAGGAGCTTCTTTCCCATGGGATCAGGGGTGAACCGCACTTCCGGCTTGGAGAAGACGGAATTCACCTCGGACTGAGGAATGCCATCCGAGATGAGCTTGGACTTCACAGCGTCGAACTCGCCTGCCAAAGCCCGGGGAGCGGTCAAAGCCAGGAAAAGCACCAGTAGAAGAGCCTTGCGCATAGCTGCCTCCAGAGTGTCAGTTGCCCGAGAGCATCTCGCCCATGTCTAAGAGAATGGCCCGGCCGTCTTCAAATCCGCAAGCCAAATGAAGCCCCTGAGCACTCCAGGCCAGGGCGGAGACTGGACTTGCAGGGACGATGTCCAGCGGGAAGGCCGCAAAGCGTTTGAGCTCCGCCAGGAGCACCGTGCCGTCCGTGAATCCGCCAGCCGCGAAGGGGATCAGAGGGTTGGCGCTCAGGGAGCACATTCTGGCCTCTTCCTGCACGGCGAAGGCAACCGGCTGCGGATTCTCCCGGAAGCAGGCCGGAACCGGCCAGCAGATCACCGCCTTGGTGCCTGAGTGCAGCAGCAGGCTTCCGTCGTGGGACCAGTCCAGCTTGCCGGGTTTGGCGGGCAGGCCGGAAAGCCCGAAAACCTTGCGTGAGGCCAGGTCGATGATGTGCACCGCGTTTTCCTGGTGGCCGCAGGCAAGATAGTTGCCGTCCGGGGAAAAGGCCGGTGCCACATTCAAGCCGCGCAGATCCAGGGTGATCGGCTCGCCTGGCTCGTCCAAGTCATAGAGAGAGACGCCGCCCACGTGTGTGGCGGCCAGGACGCCTCCAGCCGGGCTCACTGCTATCCCGGACACCGAAGCGGGATGAGGGCCGTATGTCGCCAGGGAACCGGCCGCGAGGTCTAAGATGATGACCTCCCTGCCTGCCGCCACGGCAACGGTGTCGCCGTTTTTCGACCGGGCCATGTGTTCGAGCCAGTGCCCCTTGGAACGGATGATCTCGTCCACGGTGCCATCCGGGGACGTGTAGGCCAGCAGACCATCGTCGCCTCCGCTGATGAAGCCTCCGGCCGGGTGAGGGGCCAGGCTCAGGCAGGAACCTTGGTGGACGGCAGAAAATTGGGGATCGTCGCAGGGAACACCTATGGTGGCTATACGGCCGTCGCCAAGGGCGAAGGCCACGCGCGAGCCGTCACTGGAGAACGTTGCCTGGTCGATGTAGGCGCCCAGGTTCCATTGCCAGAGTCCGGGGGAGAGGAGCGTAGGGGCACCCATCATTTCACCAGGCAGCCGCGAAAGGCAATTTGGAGGGCTAGACGGTCCAGATTCCTGCCGATGAAGACGACCTTGCTTTGCCGCGCCTCGTCTTCTTTCCAGGGGTGGCCAAAGCCCATTTCCACCAGCATATGAACGCCCTGGAAAACAAGGCGTTGGCGTTCGCCCGGGATGTTCAGAATGCCCTTGCAGCGGTAGACGTGCTGGCCGTGGTCGTTCAGGTACGTTCCGATCCAGGCTTTGAATTTGTCGAAATCAACGGGCTTGTCGCTCACCATGGACACGGACTGGACTTCATCGTGGCTGTGCTCGTGCGCTCCCTCGTCCAAAAGGTCCGGCTCGATGTCCAAAAGCTTCATGAGGTCGAAGGAACGCCTGCCAAGAACCTTGTCCAACGGGACGTCGCACCGCGTGGAAGGGATGACCTCGGCCCTCGGATTCAGGCGGCGGATGCTCTCCAGCGCCAGGTCGAGGCCGGCTTGATCCACCAGGTCGGTCTTGTTCAAGATGATCGCGTCAGCGAAGACCACCTGTTCGCGGGCTTCCTTGCTTTGACCCAGCTGGCCTTCGAAATGACGGGCGTCGACGACTGTGACCACCGCGTCCAGGGCGGTGCGGTCCTTGGTCTCCTGGTCCAGAAAGAAGGTCTGGATCACCGGCGCGGGGTCGGCCAGCCCGGTGGTCTCGATGAGCACGGCGTCCAGGTGCCCCTTGCGCCGGATGAGCCCCCCCACCATGCGGATGAGGTCGCCGCGCACGGTGCAACAGATGCAGCCGTTGTTCATCTCGAAGATTTCCTCGTCAGAGTGCGCCACCAGCTCGTTGTCGATGCCCACCTCACCGAATTCGTTGACGATCACGGCGTAGCGCTTGCCGTGGTTCTCGGTGAGGATGCGATTTAGGAGCGTGGTCTTGCCAGCGCCGAGGTAGCCGGTCAAAACGGTAACCGGAATTGGGAGCATGAAGCCTCCGGAAAGTGGAATAAGGAAAGGTGTAGCTAGTTCCCGGCGTCTTTGCTGTCAACCGGCCGAAGGACCACCCGGGTCTGGTAATAGGGAGTTCCGTTTCCCAGGCTGCTGACCCGGGCCGGAATGAGGCGGTTCAAACCGTGTCCTGCGGTTATCCAACCGCCCCTGCGGCACAGACACACGTCCTTGCGTTGGCGGGGGTCAAACACAACCAGCACGGTCATGCGGCCGAGATCGCTCTTTAAATAGGCAGGAGAATTCTCGGCAAGACCCAGCTCCCGGCCTGTGTCCGGGTGGATGCGGGCCTCGGGCAGTGGCGAATGTTCGGCCAGGGTCAGTTCGGAGCACAAGTGCTTGGGGCTGCCCGTGGTGAGAAGGGTCAGGGGATATTCCTGCTCGCCGTCCGTGGTCTCTAGAATATCTCCGATGAATTCGAACCTGCCTGAGGAGGTAAGGAAGGCCCCGTCGCTCCATGGGACCATGGGGGCGTCCGGGTCTCTGGCAGGTCCCTTGCGGAGTGTGTCCAGTGTGAACCCTTTTTCCAGAAACGGGCGGCAGATGATCTCAAGCCATTCGTCCATGGGTTTTACAAAGTCCTGGGCGAAGGGAAAACGCTTCGCAAGGCTTTGATAGATGTCGAACTGGGAGCGGCATTGGCCGAGGGGTTCGATGGCCTTGTTCACCGGGCCCACGTGGTTGTGCCCGTATGCAGCCACGATGTCGTCCTCTTCCAGGAAGGTTGCGCAGGGCAAGAAGAGGTGTGCATGGCGGGCGGTGTCGTCCATGAAGTGGCCCAGGTAGACCACGAACTCCCGCGAAGCGAAGGCCAGGGCCACCTGCCCGGAATCCGGGGCCATGCAAACAGGGTTTGCGGCGCTGACCACGGCCATGCGCACGGGCGGATTCTCAGCTCCGAGAATTTCAGCGCCGATTGTGGGGATGCGCAGGGTTCGGCGTGGAGGGTGCAGTTCATCTCCCCAAACGGTTTGGTCATACGGACCGTATTCCTCGAATCCCTGGCTCACTCCTCCGCCCGGGATTCCGATGTTTCCGGTGATTGCAGCCAAAGCATCGATGGCCCGGACCGAGGCGTGGGCATCGGTGTGGCGGTGCATGCCCCAGCCAAGGAGCACGGCGGCTGGCCCGGACTTGCACATGGCCTGGGCCAGATCATAGATGTCTGCGGGGTCAACGCCTGCGCGATCAGCGTGGCCGGTACACGATTGTGAGAAGACCAACTGCTTGAACGCGTCAAACCCCTCTGTCCGGTTCGCCAGGAAGGATGAGTCCTCCCAGGAATTCTCCAGGATTATTCTGGCAGCACCCAGGGCCAGGTGGAGGTCCGCTCCGGGCTTCACCTGGATGTGCCGGTCGCACAGAGCGAGACTCTCGGTGGCCGCCGGGTCCACAAGCCAGATGGTCGAACCATTTTTACGAGCAAGGCCCAGTATCCGGGCCATGTTGAACTGGGTTGCGGCCGGATTGCGACCCCAGAGGATGATCGTTCGGCTGTTCAGATGGTCCAGGGGATCGTGGGAGACGCGTGTCCCGAAGTCCAGACCCATGGCGGCGAATGCCGTGCCGCTGCAGAGCGAGCCTGTAAGCGTGGTGGCACCGCCCAGGTGAGAGAAAAAGCGGGCGTTCAAGAGCTTGAGCGCTGTGCGCTCGCCATACCCCTGGTAGTGGAGAATCGCCTCGGAGCCGGACTGGGCGATAATCGTCTTGATCCGTTGCGCCCATTCGTCCAGTGCCTCTTCCCAGCTGATGCGGTTCCACGCGGCACCTTGGCGGCGCATGGGGTGGAGCACCCTCTCCGGGCTGTACACCCGGTTTACATAGTGCTTCATCTTGGCGCAGCAGCCGCCCTTGTTGAGAGGGTGGTCCGGATTGCCGGAGATGCCCGTGAGCCTGCCGTTCTCTACCTGGGCGACAAGCCCGCAACAGCTTGGGCAGTCCCGGGTGCAGGTGGTGATGGTCCGGCTGGTTTTCACGGTGTTTGGCCTCGCTGTTTCTTTCTACGCCAATCAGGTTGGGTCTGCCAGCCGTTTGAGGGGCTAACAGTCGCTTGACCCTTCTTGTGCTTGGCTGTAGCCCCCCCACGATGTTCGAAACGAAACGCCGCGAGCCAAGTGCATTCAGCCAGGCCCTGCCTATCGTGCTCGGCTATCTTCCCGTGGGCTTCGCCTATGGGGTGCTCGCGGTGAAGGCTGGTCTTTCGGTGGCCAACACGGGCCTCATGTCCGTGCTGGTATTCGCGGGCTCCGCCCAGCTCATTGGTGTGGACATGCTCGGAGCCGGTGCGCCGCCAGTGTCGGTCATTGCCACGACCTTGGTGGTGAATCTGCGCCATGTGCTCTTCTCAGCGGCGCTCTCTCCGTATCTTGGCGGCTGGCCAAGGCGGCGTATCGCCCGTTTCTGCTACCAGCTCACGGACGAGACGTTCGCACTGCACGCCACACGCTTCCACAATCAGCAACAATCAGCCACACATACTTTGGCCATCAACATGTTCACCCAGTCAGCCTGGGTGATCGGGGGACTGGCCGGGGCGGTGGCCGGTGGATTCGTCCCGGACGTCAAGCCTTTTGGGCTGGATTTCGCCCTGGCGGCCATGTTCGCTGTTCTTCTGGTGGGCCAGCTTCTCTCTTTTGCGCATGTTCTGGCTGGAGGCTTGGGGGCGGCAATTGCCTTGGTGCTTTCCCAGACCCCGGCAGCTCCCTATGCCACTCTCGTCGCAGCGGTTGTGGCCGCGGCGGTGGCCGCCGCAACACCTTGGACGAAAAACCGCAAAGCTGAAGCAGCAGGCAGCCAATGATATGGGAAGAGAGTTTTATTCATCGGCCCGTGGACTGTGCAAGAGCGGGTAGCGAGAGATGAATCAGTCAGAAATCTTCCTGACCATAGTTGGTATGGCGGCGGTAACCTATGTTCCGAGGGTCGTCCCGGCTTTGTTTTTCGCTACCCGGTCCATGCCGGAGCCGCTCCGGCGTTTTCTCTCCGTTGTCCCACCCGCCGTGCTCGGGGCGCTCCTGGCCCAGTCGGTTCTTCTTGAGGGAGGCAGGCTTCGCTTCACCGCGGACAACTGCTTTCTCTGGGCATCCCTGCTGACGGGCATCCTGGCTTGGCGGACCAAGGGTTTTTTCGGCCCAGTTTTGGCAGGGATGGCTCTGGTAGCCGCCTCCCGCTACTTTCTCGGGGCATAAGCCGTTGCCATTATTCTTCCACTGAGTGTATCTTCCACAAGAATACTCTTGGAGGTTTGCCATGAGCATGGACGAATTTACCGAGACAGTGGTCATCAGGGGCGAAGAGTGCATGTACGACCCCAAGGCTGGTATCGCCATCATCCAGTGCGAGAAATGTGGGCACATGAACCATGTCGAAGTGGAGGTGGTGGATGGAGAGGCCAGGTTCTACGGTTTCTCCTGTGAAAACTGCGGCACCTTCAACTCAGCTGACTGACGCTCACGTCATCGGTTGTTTGCGCCAGTGCTGCCATCCGTCCAGCAAGCCGAGACCCGGGGCAGGGACTTTGCTCGAAGTCAGCAGAGAATGGCTTCGGGTAATGTCCTTGCCATCTGGCCGGCGGAGATGGTGGGGATACTCCTCTTGATGCTCCTTCTCCATGGTTGCGGGCCTGATCCGGTGGCCAGGATCAAGGCGGAACGAGCAGGGGATGGTTCGACGCTTACCCTGGAGCAGGCTTTCGAAAAGTATCCCTTTTTTTCAAAAGTAACCTGGTCGACCTATCCCGGGAGGCAGGGACAGACCATGGCCCGGGCGACCGGCATATTCGCTCTTGATCAACTGGTGGGCAAAGCCGGCAATGGCCGTATCTTCTCAGGCAGGGACCGGATGGTTCTGGCAAAGGCAAGCGTCAATCTGTGTTACGTTTTGGAATACGCTTACGGCAAAGAGGCGCAGCAAGGGGTACGGACCCAAATGGCCATAACCATTTCGTCCATGGATTGGGACCAAACCGCGCAGTTGGAGACTGAGGCGGTGCTTGCGGAAATAACTCAAGGGGTGGCAGGAGAGGCCACCATCAAGGTGGTCCTGGATGCGGCCGACTACTGCCGGTCCCGGCCGCCGTCTTCGCCCAAACGCCAGTAGGGGATGTCCACGCCCACGTCATCCGGGGTGCCAAGACGACCGTCCGGCCCAGCTGAAACTATGCGGGGGAGACCTGCCGGGGGTATAAGCAGGAGATACGGCGCACCCCAGGGGTCGAAAAAAATCTCGCTGGGCGCGTCTATGGGCTGGCCAGGGGCGGGGATTGCCGCTTTGAATATCGAGTGCCGGTTGAAAACCCAGGCTTCCCGGCAGGGGTGGTTGGGCAAGGTCTGACGCACGTCTATCCCGGAACAATCAGGGGTCATGTCCCTGGCAAAGGCCGCAAGGGGTTTCCCTTGCGTCTTTTGGGCGAGCCAGGCGGTGATGCTGACGAGCTTCACGGCCTGCGACGCCGTGACGGATTTAGCCGCATCGATTTCAGCCCGGGCCGCCTCCTGGCGAGACCATTGCCATCCCCACCAGGCAGCGAGCAAGAGAGAGGTAATGCCTAGCCACAGCGCCCAGTTCCGGCCCTCCCTGCGTACAGCGGCTTCCCTCTTTTCGTCAGCCACGGATCTCCATTCGCCAGAGCATACGGATCGGTAGCGGCTCTCCATTTTCTCCAGATCAACCCCAGCCGCGCGTCTGAAGGCTTGGAGTGTCTCGGGGTCGGTTCCGCTGTGCGAGACCGCTTCAAGAGGGCCTTCTTGGGACAGCAGCTTCCCAAGCTGCTCAAGCAGAGGCAGAACGACGTTGCGTTGGATAATTGCATCGGCGGTGTGCCCGGCTTCCAGGCATGATCGCATATCCGCAAGGCACAGGCGAAGCTGGACAATGAGGGATTCACCAGCTTGTTTCCGCGATTCCGCGTCGATATCGGTCTGGGAGAAGGTCATTGGTCGAGAGTATCCTTCACTTGGCGCAACAGAGCCTGGAGGGAGTGCTCCGGGCTTAGTTGCCCTCCGGAGGACAGGGAGGAGAATCGGGCCACGGTATTGCCTCTGGGTGTGACGGCCTGCTGGAAGTGATGCTCGAGTATTTGGCCCTGGCTTTTAAGACGCAGAACCCATTCCTGGCCGTGTTGCTTCCAAAGCGGCTGGTCAGTTCCCGCGGTGTCGGAGCGGCTTATGAGGAGCGCCGTGAACTGGGATAGAGTGAGTGGACGGCCGGATTTCATGGTGACGCCCAGAAATTCGCCATCATCTGAAAGGACCACCGCCGGAACTTCCATGAGCGCCTGAGGAGGGTGAAGAAGCTCTGTTTTGCCAGCGGAATTCGGAACCTGGGCGGGCGTGGCGATGCCTGGCTGTTTTGAAGAAGCCGTTGGGGGGGGAGTTTGCTCTGCTCGTGAAGGCCTCTCTGCGGCTGCGCGAGCAGGTGTTGCCACGCGGTCGGCAAACGTGTCCAATTTGACCACAAGTTCCGCCAGAAGAGAATGGGTTCGGTTTTGGAGGGTGAAAAGCCCCTCTAAAAGGGTTTCAATGCGGGAAAAAGTATCGGAAGGCTGTGCCGGGAGCGTCTTTTGGGGCTGGCTCGCTGGAGGCGGCAGAGCGAATGACTGGAACTCCTCTGCCAGGCGCTTGCGGGTTTCGTCCACGCTCAAGCCCCGCTTGAAATGATGGTGAATGCGTTTGCACAGACCTAGCGATTCCTCCGGAAAGCGGATGGGTTTGCCCTTGGCGCTGGGAGGCCAAAATTCGGGGAATTTTCGACGGTAGCTCTTGATGGTGGTAACCGTGACACCCAAGGCTTTGGCGAGAAGGGCATGGGTCAGGCTCGGGTCTTTCTCAACGGTCATGGGTCACCGCTTGCCGGAAAGCAGCAGGGTCAGGGCTGTGGTAAGCTTCATCACCTCGGAATTGGACGAACGGACCATATCCGCCAAGCGCTCGCACAAGGCGGACAAAAGCTTGCATCCAAGCCCGGTGTCAGCTTGCACCAGCGCAAAAAAGCGTTCGCGGTCGGTAACCAGGAAACGTGCGGCTTCCAGTGTCTCCACTGTGGCGGAACGGGGGCTGTCCGAGATGAGCCCCATTTCGCCGAAAAGCGGTTGCACCTCGCCGGTGAGTGTGGCCAGCACCTTGCTCGGATCTTTCCCTGCCAACGCGGCGATATCGATGCCCGGCAGAATCATGGATTTCACGATACGTACTTTTCCGGAAACCAGGATGAACATCTCGCTACCGGTTTCACCCTCGACTATCACATGGGTACGGGGCGGAAAGGACCGTTCTGAAAATATTGGTCTGACCCGGTCAATCTCATCAGGGCTTAAACGCGCGAAGAGCGGAATGGACTCGAACCGGACGGTGCTCATGGCGTGCGGCCCAGGAAGATGACGCCGTCAAATGTTGCCAGGTCGACCTCGGGGCCTGGATTGAGAACCACCTGCGGGCTCTGGCTGGCCAAGGCGGCGTCTTTGCCGGCGGCCTGGAACAGTTCCATGATGTAGCTGTCCAGAGCTTGAGAAGTATCGAGAACGTCGCTCAGCTTGAGTTCACGGGGCAGACGGCAAACCGCGAATGGGAGCTGTCCGGTTTTTTCGAGGCTCGTGCGGATGACCGCAGGCCAGCCGTGCGACTTTTCCTCGGCAGACAACGTTCTGTAGCGCAGCATTCCATTGTCTTTGCTCGAGAGCAGGGCGTAGAGAACGTCGTGCATCACCGGGTGGGCTGCCAGGAATGCCATGGCCTTGCCGGTGAGTTCCTCGCGGCCGAGAGCCTTGGTGACCCCGGCCCTGAGCAGATGCTCCCGGCTCTGGTCGTGCAGGGCCTCTGCATACAGGGTGACTTGCGGGGCCAGGGACCTGAAGGTGAGGGCGGTCAGGACGCTCAAACTGTCGGCTTCCTCAGGGGGGATGTCTTCTCGGGGAAGAATGTACGCCACCTTGGCCTTGGAAGGGTTGGCGCGTTCCTGCACGGCCTTGTGAACGGTGCTGCCCCGCACGAAATAGGAATCGGAGCCGAGCCCCAGGTTCTCTGACACCTCCTCGTACTGGGCGGGCTCCATGTCCGCGGCGATCACCACCGGCAGACGCGTAAAGCCGGGCATGTTGCGGAGGCGTTCCAGCAGAAGGCTTCCATGGCCGTTCCAGCCCAGAATGAGGATGTGCCCTTCGACGATCACCGGCAATAGCCCCCGTCGCTTTTTGAGCCTGCGCTCCACCATGGCCGATGCGAGCGACCCGGTGATGGTGGACACCAGGCCGATTCCGGCAGCCATGACGCCCATGCCCAAAATCCTTCCGGGCACGGTTTTGGGTGCGAAGTCTCCGTAGCCCACCGTGAACAGAGTGACCACGGCCCACCACAGACCCTCGAAGAAGCCCACGGGCTCCTGTTGGGTGAGGGACTCATAGTAGACGAATCCAACCGCCGAGACCGCCAGAATAAACCCCATGAGGGTGAGCGGCAGGGCGAAAGGCTTGTCAATCCACCTCGTCCAGATCTTTCTCATATTCCAGGTCACCCTGGCGTTTCAGGAGCTCTTCGAAGCGGATGTCCGCGCCCAGCACGCCGGTTATCTCGTCGCGCTCGTTGGCCACAGGCAGGGACACCGTAAGGCAGAGCTTGCCCGTGAACGCCGAGGTGTAGAAATCAGTGATGTGCAGTTTGCCGTTCTGCATGGGCTTCTGAAACCATTCGCGGTCGGATTGATCCACCCCGATGGTCATGGGAGCGAACTTGGGACGATCAGCGGGGTTGGCCACTTCGCGGGCAACCAATTTGCCATGGGTGTCGGTCAAGTACATGAACTGGATGAACGGGTAGTCCTCCAGGAACTTCTGCATGCAGAAGGCCGCATCCTCGGTGATGAGCTGGCGGATGCACAACTCTTCGGAGAGCTTGAGGATGAGCTGGGCCGAAAGGGTGTGGGCCAGCTTCTTCAGATGGTCGAATTCCGAGGCGAAGAGCTCCGGCAGGTAGCGTTTCACCAGGGCCTTCATCTCTTCATTGGAGAAGGAGGTGTTGCGTCCGGCATCGTAGGCGTCCATGATCTTGGCGTAGATCTTGTCCACTGCGGGATGGCGCTTGTCCACCTGGGCATCGCCTTCAAGGTTCAGGGACGTGTTGATCCAGTAGCTCACGCCGGCCTTGCCGGATTTGTCCGTGATGATGATGGGCACGGCGCGGCCAAGAATCTTCTTGGTGTCGAAGATGTTGTAGATCTCCTCGTTCTTGGCCAGTCCGTCCACATGGATGCCTGCCGAGGTTGCGTTGAAGTCCCGGCCGGCAAAGGGGTAGTTGGCCGGCACCACGTAGTCGAGTTCCTCTTCGAAATAGCGCACGATTTCGGAGATCACCGGGGTGTCGGCGGCGTCGTCCTCGCCGGTGAGCGAGACGTACTCGATGACCATGGCCTCAAGCGGAGCGTTGCCGGTGCGCTCGCCAAAGCCGAGCAGGGTGCAGTTGGCCCCGGAGCAGCCCGAGAGCCAAGCAGTGCCGGCGTTGACCAATACTTTATGGAAGTCGTTGTGGCCGTGCCATTCCAGCCATTCGCTGGGCACCTCGGCCTCGTCGGTGAAGGCACGAACCAGCTTGGACACGCTTCGCGGCAAAGCGGCACCGGCGTATGGCACTCCGTAGCCCATGGTGTCGCACAATCTGATTTTAACAGGGATGCCGGCGTCCTTGGAGCGCTCCATGAGCTTTTGTGCGAAGGGGAGGCAGAACCCGTAGATGTCGGCGCGGGTCAGGTCTTCGAAGTGGCAGCGCGGGATGATGCCCCATTCCAAAGCCTGGTCGACCACGGCCAGGTAGTCAGCCATGGCGGCCTTGCGGTCTTTGTTTAGCTTCAGGTGGATATGGTAGTCCGAAACCGAGGTGAGCATCCCGGTTTCCTTAAGGCCCATGGATTTGACGAGCTTCAAGTCGTTCTTGTTGGCCCTAATCCAGCCGGTGACCTCGGGATACTTGTAGTCCAGGGCTTGGCAGGCTTCCACGGCCCGGCGGTCTTTTTCGGAATAGAGAAAGAACTCGCTGGCGCGGATGAGTCCGGACCGGCCGCCGAGCTTGTGCAACAGCATGAAGATGTGGGCGATCTGGCGGACCGTGTAGGGCGGTCTGGCCTGCTGTCCATCACGGAAGGTGGTGTCCGTGATGTACATCTGGGTGGCGGGCCTTGGCATGACGATGGTGTCGTCGAAGGGGACCCGGCTTATCTTCGAATACGGGAAAAGCTCCCGATAGAGTTCTGGCTTGGCCCTATTCTCCAGGCGCAGACGGGGCGAAGTGCGGTTCAAATTCATAAGGGTCATGGCCGGGGACTCCTTCTGTCGAAATACTAGCCGGAGGGCTTTAAGGCATTGTCATGCCTTGATTCTCTCGGTCCAGGTATCAACGATTTGTTTTTCCCGCAACACACGCGGGTTGGCTGGCCCAAGCTCGCAGGCCCTTTTTGCCGCTTCGGCCGCATGGGTCATCCAGCCGCCTTGCCGCAGGCTCTGGGAAGCCATCACGTACATGAGTTCCGGAGCGTCTCCGTATATGGCAGAGATGAGAGAGTCGTAGTCCTGGCCGAAAATCTTGCGCACCAGCTGGTTCTGCTCGAAAAGGAAACGGCCAAGAAGCGAGTTTTCTCCTTGATCCGAAAGGTAGACCATGGAGAGCTTGCGGCATTTCTCGAAAAAGAAGCGCACCCGGGCGATTTCCCGGCGGATGGACTCGTTGGTCTGCAGCACCACCTGGAAGAGCTCGCGCGAGACCATGCTTTCGGGCTCGGGCAGTTCGCGGTCCATGAGCCCCTTGAACCACGGGCCGTAGTTCTGCTGCTGGTAGGCGTCTTCCTTGAGTTTCATGGTCTCGTGGAACACATACCCGAGGCACCAGTCCAGAATCTGTCCGGACAGGCCCTGCTTGCCGTCGTTGCGAAACAGGTGGTGGGCCGTGTCTTTCAATCTCCAGAGCAAACCCTTGTTCATCTCCTCGCCCAAAAGGTCGTGGAGCGTCTCGAAGGAGAGCTGGCTGGTCTGGTCGAACATGGTGAACTGGCTCTCCAGAATGTCTGCGGCAAGGCAGAAATCGCGCATCATGTCGCGAGCGAATTCCGGGAGCTTTTCGGTGATCCAGGCTTTGGACATTATGGCCTCAGGGTTCGCAGTTGATGCGGTGGGGTCCGCCCCATTTTGCGGCCAGGGAGGCGAAGGCCGCCAACCGGTCGTCCACCAGCCTAAAGAGCGTCCCCTCAGGGAACTTCCCATCCGGGTCACGCTGCCCGGCAGGAAGGCCGGTGAGTATTTCTATGGCCTCCTGGATGCTTTCCAATGGATAGATGTGGAACATGCCGTCCTCGACGGCCTTCACCACCTCTTCCTTCAGCATCAGATTCACCACATTGTCCTTGGGGATAAGCACACCCTGGCGCCCAGTCAGGCCACGGCGCCGGCATACTTCGAAAAAGCCTTCGATTTTCTGGTTCACACCGCCCACAGCCAGGATGGCGCCGGAGGAGCTCACGGCACCTGTGAAGGCGTAGGAGAGGTCGATGGGCGCCCCGGAAAGGGCTGACAAAAGGGCGGCGAGTTCAGCTCCGGATGCTGAGTCGCCTTCCACCTCGGCGTAGCTCTGCTCGAAGCAGAGACTGCCGGTGAGGACCACGGGCTTATCCTGGGCAAACTGGCTCACCAGGTAGCTTTTTAAAATCATCATGCCCTTGGTGTGGATGGGCCCGCCCAGTTCGGCTTCGCGTTCCAGGTCCAGAATGCCCCCGTGCCCCACGCCCACGGTGCAGGCGATCTGGTGGGGCAGGCCGAAGGCGAAGTCCCCGTACATTCGTACGGAAAGGCCGTTGGCTCTGCCCGTGGCCGAGCCCGAGGTGGAAACCTTGATCATCTGCCGGTCGTATTCGGCGATGAACTCCTCCTCCAGCAGGTTGGCCCTGAAAAGCCTGGCGTCCCTGGCCTGGCGCAACACGTCGCCGTCAACCATGGACTTGCCCCGGATTCCAGCCAGGGCCGAGGCCTCGCACATGATTTCGCGCAGGAGCGGCAGGCGAAGGGTCAGGCGTTGCTGGTCGTCGCACAGGGCCGAGGCCTGCTCGATGAGTCCGGCCAGGGCTTCCCGGGTGAACGGCATGAGCTGGGCCTCGGAGATTATGCGCCCCAAAAGCGTCAGGAGCCGCGCCTCGTTCTCCGGAGTGCGGGGGATGTGGTCCTGCAGATGGGCTTTGAGCTTGAAAAGCTTCTGAAAGCGTTCGTCGCCGTAGAGGAGCATCTCGTAGGCCTCGTCGGTGCCCACCAGGATGACCTTGGCCGTAAGCGGAAGGGGCTGGGGTTCGATGGTGCGGGTGCGCACCTGCTCGCCCTCGGTGGGGTCCTCTATGCGGCAGAGTCCAGAGCGAAGCGCCCTGAGCAGGCCTTCCCAGGCTTGGGCGCCATGGGCCAGATCATCCACGCGAAGAATGAGGAACCCCCCCAGAGCCTTGTGGATGGCTCCGGCCTTGATGAGGGTGTGGTCGGTGTAGAGCGCTCCGAAGTCAGATTCGCGTTCGACGCAGCCCAGAAGATTGTGGTGGTTGGGGTGGTCCTCGATGATCACCGGAGCGCCTGCGCTTTTGGAATTGTCCACCAGGAGGTTTATCTCGTAGCGGTCGGCCAGGCTGTCCGCCGTCACGCTCTGGTCGGGTTGACCGTGTTGCTGGGTTTGGGGGGGCTCTTTGACCAGAAAACCTTCGTAGTTCTCAATGATGTCCTGGCGCACGGCGCGGATGAAGTCGCAGGTCTCTGGATGGGTTTCAAATTCCCGCAGAAGTTCCGAGAGGTGAAAGTCAGCCACCTCTGCCGCTGTTTCCTGGTCGAGCTTTTTCTCCCTGTCGCGATAGCTCCGGTCTTCCGAGGAGAGCTTGCGCAGATATCCGCCCATGTCGTTCATGATCTCGTCGCCCTGAGCCTTGAGGCTTTTGCGGGTCTCGGGATCCATGCGTTCGTATTCCTCGTCGCTGACCACCTTGCCTTCAATCAGGGGATAGAGGGTCAGCCCCCCTTGCTCGTCCACTTCCAGGTTGAACCCCTGGTCTTGGGCGCGCTCCTCCATTTCGGAGAAAAGGTCCTCGCGGGCGGACTGGAAGGACCTGGCCAGGCCCTGGCGCTTGGAGAGGTGCGCTTCCTGTTCGAACCGGGAAGGGATCTCATCGCGTATGGCGGCCACGGCCTTGGTCAGGTCGGCCTTGAGCCTGCGTCCCTGGCCTGCGGGCAGAAGCAGGGCGCGCGGGCGGTCCTGGTCTTCGAAGTTGTAGACGTAGAGGATATCCGGCGGGGTCTGCGCCTTGGCGGCCACAGGGGTGAGGAAGCTTTTTAAAAAATAGGTCCGGCCAAGGTAAGGGTCGCCTGCCAGGTAGATGTTGTATTCACGGCCGGTGAGTGAAATGCCAAGTTCCAGGGCAGAGAGCGCCCTGGGCTGGAATGCGGTGGTCGAGGCGTCCCCGACGGGGATTTCGCGGCTGTCCTCAAAAGGCACGGACATGGGAGGGCAGACGGCTCTTAATTTGTTCAAGGCAAGAGAAAGGGGTTTGGGCATGGATCGTCCTGGTTCAAGTCTTTGCCTTGCTGTAGCGCGACGGGCCGTGGCTATCAAGGCCCGGGACGCAGTCTGGCGTTGCCCTTGGGCCCGTCTTTCTGTAATGATGCCAAACGGCTGGTTGGCCGCCAACAAAGAGAGGAACTTATGCTTATTCGCGACTGGATGACCAAGGAAGTGATCACCGTGGGCCCGGATACCTCCATGATGAAGGCCTCCAAGCTCATGCGCGAACACAAGATCAGCAGGATTCCGGTGGTGGACGATTCCAACCGCCTCTTGGGCATCGTCTCCGACCGCGACCTCAAGGAAGCTTCCCCGTCCAAGGCCACTTCACTCGACATGCACGAGCTTTACTACCTGCTCTCCGAAATCAAGGTCAAAGACATCATGACCAAGGCCCCGCTGGCCGTGAAACCGTCGGAAACGGTGGAGAAGGCGGCCGTGCTCATGATGAACAACCACTTCGGGGGGCTGCCCGTGGTGGACGAAAACCTGAAAGTGGTGGGCATCATAACGGACTCCGACGTGTTCAAGGTGCTGGTGAACATCACCGGCATCACCGAGGGCGGGGTGCAGCTGGCCTTTAGCCTGCCTAATTCGCCTGGCTCTCTCAAGTCCGTGTTGGACGACATGAAGGACTTCAACGCCCGCGTTATCAGCGTGCTCACCTCCTTCACCCATGCCGACGAAGGCCACCGCGCAGTCTACATCCGCATCCAGGATCCGGACAAGGCCGTTTTGAACGACATGGTGGCCCAGCTCTCCACCAAATACACCCTTCTCTACTGGGTGCGCGACAACTTAAACCCCATCATCCCATAGCATTCCATGCTCCGGCCGTCCCTGTGCAAGGGGCGGCCGGCCTTGACACCCGCTGTTTTATGCCTAGTTCACTGGGCGTGGCGGAAAACGCCTAGCATTATCGCTGCGAAAGAGGAGTATATCATGTCCAGTACCCGCTGCTGTCCGCACTGCGGCGTCGAATTGACGGATTGGCTTGGGCCCCCCGAAACCGGCTGGGGCAAGATTCTGGTCTGCAACAACAACGAGTGCACCTTCTTCAAAGGATCACCCGCCGCAATCCGCAACACGGAAGAGGGGCAGCCCCTCGGCTGCCGCTACGCCGAGGACCCTGACAACAATTATATCCCCTTCAGCCTGGTTGCCTGGCACGGCGCCTGCCGGGATTAGGCCAGAGAGCGAACCTGTCGCCAGGACCGACTCGTGTCTTGGGCAACCGGTCCATGCAAATCGCGCCCGCCATCGGTTCTCCGGTAGCGGGCGCGGCGCTTTCGAATAGGTCTTTCCCAGAGGCAGCTTGCGGCTTCCCCTTTCAATTTGGTAGCCAGACCCTTGCGTGTGCAAAAAATGGCGGATGATTCTGATGAATAACCCCGGCGAGGGTCAGCCTTCGCGCAACTGAGACACCCTTAAGGACAGCCGATGCCCTTTGTCACTCTCTTGGCCATTGCGGTGGCCCTGGCCATGGACGCCTTTGCCGTGTCTCTGGCCACCGGAATATGCCTTCGTCAGGCCAAAGCAGGACAAGTCCTTCGCATGGCGGGAGCCTTCGGCCTCTTCCAGGCTCTGATGCCCGTCGCGGGCTGGCTGCTTGGACTTTCGGTTCGTTCCCACATCGAAAGCTACGACCATTGGGCGGCTTTCGGGCTTCTTGCCCTGGTGGGGGGCAAGATGGTTTACGAAGGTATTAAAGGCGAAGACGCGGGGGAGACGTGTGATCCCAAAGATCCAACCAAGGGGTTCCAGCTCATTCTCTTGTCCGTGGCCACCAGCATTGACGCCTTGGCCGTTGGACTCTCCTTTTCTGTGCTGGGCGAGCCAATTTGGTTCCCGGCGTTGGTGATAGGCTTGGTCTGCTTCGTCATCACCGCTCTGGGAGTAAGAATAGGCTGCATGGCCGGGCATGTTTCAGCCGTGAGCCGATACGCTGAAGTCCTTGGGGGCGTGACGCTCATCGGGATTGGCGTGAAGATACTCGCTGAGCATGACGCCCTGGCGCTCTTGTCCTGAAAGGCGGTTTAGGCAAGCGGGCACGAAGAAATTTTCTCTACGGAATTTCTCAGCAACTCCGGTTGTGAAACCACAGCATCCAGGAAGGTCTGAATGGGTGAGAGTTCTGAGCACGACCTGGATTTTTCCGTGCCCCCGCGAATTCTTTTCGAGGCCCGGCCGGATGCTCCGGCCCGGCTGAACGTCGTTCTGCCCCATGTGGACGCCCGCGGGGCGTTCGGCGGCATTTCCACCGCTGTGGAATTGGCCAGGTTGCTGGCTGATGGCTACGCGTCGGTGCGGATGATCTCCCAGATGCCCCTTCCGGAATCCGGGCGGATGTTTGCCCCGATCAAATCAGGAGAAGACGGACAGTACGAGGTGGTCAGCCTGGCCGGAGGCGAGCTGGTCTGCCATGGACGCGAAATTTTCCTGTGCACCCATTGGAGTACTGTGGGAACCTGGCGGGCGTATGACGAGGCCATGGAGAGCATTGGCCTTCGCGCTCCGGATTTTTACTATCTCATTCAGGACTTCGAGCCGGATTTTCTGCCTGAGGGGGAAAAACGCCTTCGCGCTCAGGCAAGCTATGGCCACGGGGAACGCTGCACCGCGGTGATCAATTCCCTTGAACTGGCCAGGCATTTCAGCCGCTCCGGCTACAGATTCGCCAGAACCCACGCCTTTGCGCCATCACTCAACCCTGATCTTCGAGCTTTTCTGGATGAGAGGCGGTGGAGGCTCGCCAAACCTGAGCCGGCTCCGCTGGTCGTTCTGGTGTACGGCCGGCCCTTGTCCCCCCGGAACAGGTTCCAGACCACCGTGCAGGGGCTGGCTTTGTTCATCGGGGCAATCCCTGAGAGTGAAAGAAACCGCTACGCGTTTTTTTCCGTCGGCCAGCCGCATCAGGACATTATGCTAACCCCCGGGGCGGTGCTGAAAAGTCTTGGGAAGCTGCCGCTTACGAGCTATGCCGCCCTTCTTGAACAAAGCCACGTGGGCCTGTCTCTCATGGCCTCTCCGCACCCGTCCTATCCCCCTCTGGAGATGGCCCTGTTCGGTTTGAAGACAGTGACCAACCGGTACGCCTCAAAGGATTTGTCCCAGTCTCATCCTGGCATCGTCTCCATCCACGAGCTTGAGCCCCAGGCCGTGGCCAGTGGTGTGGCCGAGGCCTGCCGTAGAGTTCGGGAAGAGTCGGGCCCGGAGCTGGCCGTGCTTCCGTCGTCTTTAAGCACTTTGACTTGGCGCCAGAATCTGCGCGGGTTGGGCCTTGAGATCATCGGTTCGTCTGGACAATATGCTGGTGGACTTCTATAGTCGCGCAAATTTTTCCAAGGAGTTTCGCATGAAACGTGCCGTGTGTTTCTTGACCGCCTTGGCTCTGATCATTGGCATTTCCGTGGCTGCCCAGGCCCAGGACGACGCCGCATCAGCCCCCAGGGGCGAAAGGGGCTTTAAAGTGCTCGATGCCAATGGAGACGGAAAGGTGACCAAGGAAGAATTCCTTGCCGCCTCCCAGAAACGGGCGGAAGCCCGTTTCGCCAAGTTGGACAAGGATAATAAAGGATACCTGACGAAGGACGATTTTACAGCGGCCCGGGAAAAAGCCCGCGAAAAGGCGAAAACCCGTAAAACCAAGGCTGACGTACCTCAATAACACCCGGGCGGAGCGGGCCCGAGCCCGTTCCGCCTTTTCGTACCTTCCCGGGCGCCCCCTGGGTTGGTGCTTCACCTGTTTCCAACCACTGCGACGTCTCCCATGGGCAAAATACCCGAAAGGTCCGCTTCAACCATACCTCGCAAAGCTCTCCGTATCCTCGTGGCGGATGATGACCCCGTAAACAGGCGCCTGGACGCAATGCTCCTTGAGCGGGCCGGGTTCGAGAACGTTGTCGTGGATGATGGCCTTTACGCTTTGGAGGTACTCAGGTCAGGCTATTTCGACCTCATCCTGCTGGACCTCGACATGCCGGGCCTGTCAGGACTCGAGACGGCCAAACGCATACGCGGCGGCGTTGCCGGGGAGCACCAGGCAGGGGCCATCATACTGGCCCTCACGGGGTACTCAGGCGATCACGACCATAAGAGCTGCCTGGATGCGGGGATGGAGGGGGTTCTATCCAAGCCGCTGGAAATGCACGACCTCGCACCCTGGCTAGCCAAAGCGTTAGCCAAGCCAGATGGATAGTTAGACCGCTCGTTTGCTCCCCTCATCAGCCTTGCCCAGCAACACTCCGGGGGTTACAGAAACTACAGTACACCGGAGGAGGCTCATCATGACTGACAGATCGAAATCCATGGTCCTTGGGTCGTTTCTTGGCGACAGCTTGGCTCTTGGCGTTCACTGGATATACGACCAGAAAACCATCGCCACCCTTCACGGGCGTCTGGACGCCCTCAAGGCTGCTGGCCCTGGGTCCTACCATCCAACGAAACTTGCCGGGGATTTCACACACTATGGGGATCAGACCCTGGTGCTCCTGGAATCACTGGCTGAGAAGGGGGGATTCGACTCAGCGGATTTTTCGGCGCGCTGGCTGAATCTTTTCCAGGGCGGTTACACCGGGTATGTGGACAAAGCCACCTCCGCCACCCTGTCGCAGCTTGCGGCCGGGTGGGAGCCCCAGGATGCCGGGTCCGTTTCGGATGATTTGTCCGGAGCAGCCAGGATAGCACCTCTCGTGTATGCTTACAGAGTCGACGTGGAAGCCATGGTGAAGGCCTGCCGAAGCCAGACGGCCATGACCCACAACAACGGAAAGGTTGTGGATGCGGCCGAGTTCTTCGCCCGCACCGCCCACGCGGTTTTGGCTGGGACCCCGCCAGTTCGGGCCATGGAGAGCGCTTTGGCGGATCGTCTGCCGGGTTCGCCTCTGCATGGTTGGTTTAAGGACGGAGTCGACGCTTCTGGCGAGGATTCCATTCAGGCCGTGGCCCGTTTCGGGCAGAGCTGCCATATAGACGGGGCCTTCCAATCCACGGTGCAGCTTATAGCCAGGCACCAGGACCATCCGGGCGAAGCCCTGGTCGATTCGGCCATGGCCGGAGGTGATTCTGCTGCCCGGAACTTACTGGTAGGCATGGTGCTGTGTGCTTGGAAGGGGATCGAATCTCTGCCGTCCGCCTGGCTCCAGACACTCACGCGAAGGGAGAAGATAGAAACCCTGCTGGCCGAGCTGGGATAAGTGCGGAGATATATGAGCGATGGGCAGACTGGAAACCCTGGGTTTTTAAGCCAGCAGAAGTCCCAAGGTTAGTACGCGTAGGGCTCCTCAGACCGCCATTCGTACATCATGCCCATGCCCGGGGCCTTCTCGGGTTCGAGCCGGCGGGCATCGAGCCGGTAGTCAGGCTGCACGGACGAGAACGCCGATCCTTCCATCGAGGCCTGGGGTGTTTCTTTAGTTTCCTTGACTGAGGCAAGGCCTGCGTAGGCCACCAACCATGTTCCATTCTCCGGCAAGGGAATGCCCTGCGGGGTTAGAACCCTGAAGCCCACGGCGGTCGAATCCGCATAGCAGCAGTAGAGGGCCACCCTGTAGAGAACGAATTCTCCCTTGGCGTCCATCTCGGGAGAGCGGCGAACGAATCCCCTGACAGCGTAGTTCAATCCCAATTTATCAGGTTTGGCATTGGCAGCGATATCGTAAAGTTCCCCAAGGTTTATCCGCACGTACTCTACTCCGCCCTGAGTGACCCGGGAGGGCAGTTGCGGGGCTTCCTGCAAGGCAGCTGCGGAATCGATCCCAGACGCCGAAGCCCATCTTTTTAGCCCTACTTCGCTCATGCCACAGAGGGCGAGAACGAACACGTAAATCGCGGCCCTGAACCATGTGGCCCCGATGGGAGGCCGCAGCAGCGAGTATACTCCCAGGGCAGCCAGTACAGCCGCCGCTGCCCAGGAGAGGCTCTTGAACTTGGGGTTTAAATACATCCAGTAGTTCCCGCCAATGATCAAATAGGCCAGGAAACAGGCCAAGCCCAAAAGACATGATGCCTCGACGAGTCCAGGGAGTGTGCGGCGTGTGTTCATGAACCGATCCTCCCATACGAGCCAAGAAGAAGGCACGCTGCAAAGACCATTGCGGCCGGCACCACAATAAGAAGGCGAACCACGTCCTTTTTGAACGCGCTCTGCCACATGAGCACCAGTTTGAAGTCAAGAATTGGCCCAAGGGAAAGAAAGGCCAGGCTGGCGGCCATGGGGAAGCCAGTGAAAGAAGCGGCCACGAACGCGTCCGCCTGGGAGCACAAGGAAAGTGTTACGGCCAGGGCCATCATGCCTGTCACGGCAAGGAGCAGGTCCTTTTCCAAAAGAGTGATGAGTCCTGCTGGGGCCAGTGTTTTGAAGGCTGCGGCAATGATCGCGCCGAACACGAGAATCTTGAACATGTCCAGAAAATCCGCCTGGGCGTGGCGCAGCGCATGGTCAAAGCGTTTGGTCAGGGATGGAGTGTTCGCCTGGGCCAAGGGCACCGCGTCCGAAAGGGATCCGAACAGGTCAGGCTCCCCGGTGCATCCGCAGGCGCAATGATCCGAACCGGACCTGGCAAGCAGCATGTCTTCCGGGCGTCTGTTGCGCAGTGTGTAGCCGATCACAATGGCCACAAGCCCAACCAGGGCGCAGCGCAGGACAACGATCTTGTGGTCACCCTGAAAGGCCACGAACGTGGAGGCGAGCACCACCGGGTTGATAACAGGTCCGGCCAGCATGAAGGTCATGGCCGTGGCCGGGGGGACGCCTTTGGCCAGAAGGCGTCTGATGAGCGGCACAATGCCGCATTCGCAGCAAGGCATCACCATGCCGAGGAATACTCCCGCCAACACTCCGGCTAGAGGAGATTTTGGCATCAACCGTTCCAGGCTTTCCCGGGGCACGAAGACTTCGAAGAATCCGGACGCCAGGGCGCCCAGGAGCAGAAACGGCGAGGCCTCAAGCAGAATGGCCACGCACAGCTGCGCGAAGAGGTCGATGTTTTCAGGTGTCGGCACGTTGCGTTTTCTCCAAGACGAGCCCGATACTCCGGGCATGCTGTGCGGTCAACATACTTGACCGCTATGGTCCCCTTCACTACCCAGAGCCTGCATGCGCATACTGATGGTCGACAACAAAGACAGCTTCACCCGCAACCTGGAACATCTGATTGTGGCTGCGTCCGGGTCTGTTCCCGTCATTGTTCCCTACGCTACGTTTTTTCCGGAGATGGTCCATGGGTACGATGTAACGGTACTTTCGCCTGGGCCAGGCCATCCGGACGACTATCCGGGCTACAAGGGGCTTTTCGGACCCGGACGACCGGTGCTCGGCATCTGTCTCGGACTCCAGATAATAAATGTCCACTTCGGAGGGGCTGTGGATCGTCTTCAGGGCTGCATCCATGGCCGTATCAGCCGATTTACCCTCTTCGGAAAGGAGATTGAGGCAGCCCGGTACCATTCACTCTACTTGAGCCAGGTGGCTGCAGACCTGGACGTTCTGGCTGAATTTCAGGGCATTCCCATGGCCGCCAAACATAAGAGGCTTCCTGTATTAGGCCTTCAGTTCCACCCGGAATCTTTTCTGACGCCGCAGGGGGAGGGGATCATACGTGACGCCCTACAGATGCTCCTGTCCGGTTGACGGGCTTTCCTGGCTGAGCGTCCTGGCCCCGCAAAAACCGGACGTGTTTCTTACTCCGCCAATGCCGGGTTCTTCCGTGAGCGGTATGGTGGGGCTTTGGCCAGTGTCGGAATGGAGGTGTGGTCAGGATGGAGGCAGGGAGGGGCTCAAGGAGTATTGTTTCTCAACCCCCGGTCCGGCTTTGGGCTTTCTGAGCTATCATGCCGGGTTCAGCGGGCTCGGGCTCTCTCTGCCTGAGCCGGATTTTCCCGCTGGAGTATTCAGGAAATACGGGGTCGTTCTTTCGCCTGGCTCCGGCGCCCGAACGGTGCACATTTTCGCGCAGAACGCCACCCTGGCCCTTCACGCAGAGCGGCTCCTGCGGGGGAAGCGGTGTTTCCACGCGGAGATTCCTGAGCTCGTTTCCCCCGTGCGGGCATCGCTGGACCGCGAAGCCTTTGAACAGAGAGTGCGTAGCGCAGTGGAGCATATTCTCGCGGGCAACGTCTATCAACTGAACCTTTCCATTCGCTTTGAAACCGAAAGGCCGGCGGGTCTCGAATCCATGAGCCTCTTCACCCAGCTGATGGAGGTACATCCAGCAACATTTTACGCTTTGTATTACGACAGCCCGTTCACAATTCTCTCAACGTCGCCGGAGAGGTTTATCAAGGTTTGCCAGGGACGAGTTCTCAGTCAGCCCATTAAAGGCACCCGGCTTGCCCGAACACCCCTGCTGGCGGAAGTCCGCGCGCTGCGCGCCTCAAACAAGGAGGATGCCGAACTGTCTATGATTGTGGATCTTATCCGGAACGATGTGAGCCCCCATTGCGAGTACGGATCCGTCGGTGTTGAGGGACACAAGTCCGTTTTCGAGGTGGATGGGCTCTTGCAGATGTATTCCAATGTTACGGGCAGACTCAGGCCTGGATCAACGGCATTGGACCTTCTGTGGGACGCGCTTCCTCCAGGCTCAGTAACCGGATGCCCCAAAAAGCGGGCAGTCGAGATCATCGCGGGGTTGGAACCGCACCACCGCGAGGCCTACTGTGGCTGCTTGGTGGCCGTCCACGGCCCCGGCGACCTGGACAGCTCGGTTGCCATCAGGACAGCCGTGGTCGATGAGAACCGATCGATCTTCAGCTTTCATGCCGGAAGCGGCATCGTTGTGGACTCAGACCCATACACAGAGTATGAGGAAACCCTGGCGAAAGCCGCAAAATTTCTGGCTCTGGGCAGGAGGAAACGGCAATGATCGCGTGGTTGGACGGGCATCTGGTCGAGGATGCCGCCCCCCTCCATCTTGTGGGGCCGGCTTTCCGTTGCGGGATGGGTGTCTTCGAGACTGTCCTGCACCATGTGCATCAGTTGCCGCGTTTCGAACGCCATGTTGAACGGTTGGTTTCAAGCCTAGACGCCTTGGGTATTCCGCACGACATCCCTGGTGGTTCGCAGCTGCGGCGAGTGGTTCTCGATGTGGCCTTGGCCAACGGGCTGGCCGGCGAGACAGCACGGGTCAACCTTTTCGGCTTTCAGGACCTGCCTGGTGCGAAAGCCAGTCTCTGTGTCACGGTCATGGCGCATGCCATCGACCTCGATGGCGTTCGCAAGCTTTCAGTTTACCCGAATGTTCACGAATCGTATCTGTGCGGCCACAAGACCATGGCCAATCTGCACCAGAGGCTGGCCTGGGAACACGCCCAGCGGGAAGGAATGGACGATGCGGTGCTCTTGGGGAAGGGCGGCCTCGTCCTGGAGGCTGCCAGCGCCGCACTGCTCTTTTCGGACGAACATGGGTTTTATGTCAGCCGCACTCCTTTCCGGCTCCCGAGTTTGACCCTCGAAGCCGCCAGAGGGCTCCTGCCGATTGATGAGGTGGAAGTGAACTTGGGGAGCATCCAGGAGTTCAAACATGTTTATTGGCTGAACAGCCTCGGAGGAATACAGCCTGTCATACAAATTGACGCTGTGCGGTATGAACCCGACTGGAAGACATGCCGCCCCCTCCTTAGACACTTGCTCGGGCTCGACGAGTAAGCGGATTGCCCTTTTGTTCCTTGTGGCGAAGGGTCAAAAAGAGTTGTTCCTCATGCCATCAAGCCCGGACGAGGCATGGAAAAGCCGGGCCTGGTTTTGACATGCCTCAAGTTTTGCCCTAGCTTTTGAGCGCCTGGGTGCCCCGCGTTGGGGCACAAAAGGGAATCCGGTGTAATTCCGGAGCGGTCCCGCCGCTGTAAACGGGGACGAAAGCCGCATAGACCACTGCCGCAAGGCGGGAAGGCGCGGGGAGTAGGTTGATCCGTGAGCCAGAAGACCTGCCCAGGCCAGTTCCGTGTCGGCCTTGCGAGAGACGGCGGCCACATGCCCACGCGCAAACGCATTCCAGGTTCTTCTTTCTTCCATGCTCCTGGGCGCTTGTATTGGGCTCATCCCGCTTCCTCGGATGGCTGTAACCGTCCACTCCCGAGGAGGATGTGATGAAACGTCTGGCTCTTTCCATCTTACTTCTTTTGTTCGCCCTTCAATCGGTGGCGCTGGCCCAGGAGCCCGCAAAGTCAAAGCAACAGTGGGCCGTGGTTTTGGCGGTGTTCGGCTCCACCAAGCCTGAGGGCATGGCCGGAGTGGACAAAGTGAAGTCCCGGGTCGAGGCTTCTTTGCCGGGCATTCCGGTGCGAGTCGGTCTCACCAGCCGCCACGCCATTATGTCCCTCAAGGCTCCTGGAGTGTTGACGGCCATGGCCCAACTCGGGGACGAAGGCTACCGCAACATACTGATCCAGCCTTTGCACGTGAGCGCCGGCGCCGAATATGAAGATTTGCGCGCCTTGTCGGCTGCTCTAAACTCTCTGGTAAAAACTGGCGGAAACAAGCCGCCTTTCGCCATGATCGTGTTGGGCGACACGGCCCTCGGCCGGTCCCGGTCCGGGGATGCCGTTTCAGTTGCCGAAACGGCAGGGGCCTTGTCCGGGGACGTGCTGGAGGCCAAGAGCAACGGAGCCGCGCTGGTGTATGCGTCCCATGGGAATCCAAAATGGCAGGCCCAGGAGGTCAAGACGTTTCAGGAGACAATGTCTCGAACCTATCCGGGCGTGGTGATCCTTGCTGGGACCCTGGAATCAAAACCTGGTATTGCGGACGTCCAGGCCGGCTTGAAGAAACGCGGGGCGAAGAAAGTCTTGCTCCTTCCGCTGCTTTTCGGTGCCGGAGTGCATGCTTCAGAGGACCTCTGCGGCCCGGAGAAGGACTCCTGGAAATCTGTCCTTGAGAAATCCGGCTACTCGGTCGATTGCCGGTTGCGGGGTCTGGGGGAAGTGGATGCCTTTGCTGACATGCTGGCTGAGCGGGCGCGGGCTGCCATGGAGAAAGCGCGTTGACAAGGTCCTGGATGCTGTTGGTGCCTGTCCTGGTGGTCCTGGCTCTTATGGCCGCCGGGAGCGGGACCGTGCCTGTCCAACCTCTGGACACGGTCAGAATCCTGGGAGGCAAACTCCTGGCGCGCTCGGAGTGGATGGTCGGAGTTCCGGACATGGCTGTGGCCTTGGTCTGGGACGTGCGCTTGCCGCGAGTCGCCACGGCCTTGGCGGTTGGCTGCGGTCTGGCCGTGTCGGGAGGGATATTCCAGGGAGTGTTACGAAACCCTCTTGCGGATTCCTATACCCTGGGAGTTTCCGCCGGAGGGGCTTTGGGAGCTTGCCTCTGCCTGCTGACGGGATTCACCGGGATTGGAGTATTGTCCGTGCCGGTGTGCACTTTGGCGGGATCCGTGGCTGCCCTTACGGTGGTCCTACTCATGGCCCGGGCGGGGGGGGGGTTCGACACTCTTACCTTGGTTCTGGCCGGAGTCATGGTGGCGGCCACATTGCAAGCGGCCATCGGTTTTGTGAAGTTTCTGGCTGGGGAAAATGTGGCTGGGCTGGTGTTCTGGCTCATGGGCGGTCTTTCCGCGAAAACATGGGCCGAAGCAGGAATAGCCTGGGCTGGGGTATGTGTTTGCCTTCCTGTTGCCCTGCTGCTTTCCAGGGATCTGGACGCACTGTGCTTGGGGGATGAACAGGCCGCTGCCCTTGGGGTGTCGGTGTCTCGTACCCGCCTTTTCCTCCTGGGCTCCGCGGCCCTTATGACCGCCTGCTGCGTCGCGGTTTCCGGCATAGTGGGCTTCGTGGGGCTCATAGTGCCCCACATCGTGCGTCTGGCCGCAGGGCCGGTACATTCCCGGCTGCTGCCCTTAGCCGCTTGTGGCGGAATGCTTCTGCTCCTGGGGGCGGATACGGTTTCCAGGACCCTTCTGCCTCACGAGGTTCCGGTGGGCGTGCTCACGGCCATGCTGGGAGGACCGTATTTCTGTCTGCTCTTCGTGCGGGGACGCGTCGGTGCTTGAAGCTCGGTCTGTCCAGGTCCGACGCGGGAATACCCTGGCGCTTCAAGGAGTGAGCCTGTCGCTTCGTCCTGGTGAGGCTTTGGCCATAGTGGGCCCCAACGGCGCTGGAAAAACCACACTCCTGCGCTGCATGGCGGGCATTCTTGCGCCTTCCCGGGGCGAGATTCTGCTGGACGGACGCCCCATGGCGGACTGTTCCCGGCGTGAGATAGCCCGGAGGATAGCCTATTCACCGCAGGAATCGGAAGAGCGCTTCGGATTCACTGTCCGCCAAGCCGTACTGATGGGGCGTCATCCCTGGGTGTCCAGGTTCGGCTCCCTCTCTCTGGAGGACGAAGGAGCTACTGGCCGCGCCCTTTCCGCCATGGACCTGGTCCATCTGTCGGACAGGTCGGTAACGAATCTTTCCGGGGGTGAGAAACGCCGGGTTGCCCTGGCCAGAACCCTGGCCCAGGGGGGGGGCGTCTACCTGCTCGACGAACCTGCCGCAGGCCTGGATATCAGGCATGCGCTTATGGCCATGCGCGCATTCACCTCGCTGGCGGTCACGCTCAAGGCAGCGGTGGCGGTGGTTCTCCACGATCTCAATCTGGCCGCCATGTTCTGCCCCATGATGCTCATGCTTGATGCCGGGGGCATTGCGGCGTATGGAGCCACCCCCGATGTACTTACGCCTGAGAATGTGGCCCGGGTGTTTGGCGTGCGGGCCCGGATCGACGGGCGGCATGTACGGTTTTTGGAGGAATGATGCGGTTGCGGATGGTGTGCATACTTGTTGTGTTGCTGATATTTCCTTGGTCCACCTGGGCTGGGGAGCGCACCTATAGGCGCGTGGTAAGCCTCTATCCGGCCCATGCAGAGAATCTCGTGGCCATGGGGGCGGGTGATGTTCTCGTTGGGGTCAGTGAACCGATGGGTTCTCTCCCGGTGGTGAGCGCCCGCGATGGAGCGGAGGCCATTGTGGCCTTGAAGCCGGATCTTGTTCTGGCCAGGCCCATGCACCGGTCCACGCATCCGGCCCTTCTTCAGCAGCTCGAGAGTATGGGAATCACCGTGGCCTGTATACTTCCGAGTACCTCCGAGGAGATCGAACCCTATTGGCTTTCCCTGGGCCGCTTCACCGGCCGCGAAGACGGGGCGGGCGCCATGGTGGCCCGGTTTCTCCAGGGGCTTGCGGAGTTTGCCCGGAGGGTGGATGCCATCCCTCCCGAGTCCCGCAAGCGTGTGTTTTTTGAAGCAATCCACCGCCAAATGAAGACGGTGAGTCCGAATTCCATGGCGGCCTTCGTTCTCAAATCGGGGGGAGGGATCAACGCTGCTCCGGATGCGGACCCTGTGCAGGAATTCAATGTGGCTCATTACGGCCTGGAGCGGATTATCGCCCTCGGAGATTCCGTGGATGTGTATTTGGCTCAGAAAGGGCCCATGAACCCGGTAAGCGTCGAGGAGATACAGGGCACGCCGGGTCTCAAGAGCCTGAAGGCGGTACGTGAGGGGCGCGTGTATCTTGTTGATGAAGCCCTGGTCAGCCGTCCAACGCCGAGGCTGTTGGAGGGGATACACCAGGTGGCGGCGATTCTGTACCCAGAGATGTTTGCAATGGCCGGGGGCAATTGATGGAACGCGGCACGCTCTATGCGGTGGGGGTTGGGCCGGGAGACCCGGAGTTGCTCACTTTGAAGGCTGTAAAAGTTTTGAACCATGTAGGAGTGGTCTTTGCGGCCGCCTCAACGAAGAATGATCATTCCCTGTCTCTGTCCATAGCGGCTCCCCACATGCGCCCGGATACGCCAGTGATCCGGCTGGGTTTTCCAATGACCAGGAACCCGGTTGTCCTGGAAGAGGCATGGCGGACCAACGCCCTTCTGGTTATCGATCACCTCTCCAAGGGGGAGGACGCGGCCTTCATCACCTTGGGCGACCCCATGACCTACTCAACCTTTCTCTATCTTTGGCGAACCATGCAAAATCTTCTTCCGGATTTGGCGGTGGAGATAGTTCCCGGAGTGAGTTCCATCCATGCGGCTGCCGCAGCCGCCGGATTCGGGCTCGCCGAGTCCGGTCAGAACCTGGCCATTCTCTCTGGCGTGGATGAACCAGAACGCTTACGCCAGGCTCTTGAGGCCTGCGACAGCGCGGTAATACTGAAGGCCTATCGAAGTTTCCCCGCGCTTCGGGAAATGCTTAGCGCCATGGGGCTTTCTGAAAACGCCGTTCTCGTCAGCCAATGTGGCCTTGAAGGCCAAGCCATTGTTCGGGGGCTGGCTGATTGTCCAGAACGGCCGCCTTATTTCTCGCTTCTGCTCGTAAAAAAATAGCGCCATTAAAGCTTTGTAATTACAGGTGGTTGTCCGATGTGTTCGGGCAACCTCTCTTTGTTGTTCACGATTTCTTAAAGCGCTGCTCTAAAGATTCTCCCCGGGTGAACGATAAGTACGCCAGAAAGGGTGCAGTAGAGCGTGGCACCCTTCCGGGGGGAGGGGAGAAGCCACGCACGGCAAGGATGCCACCGTAATTCAAGGAGGAATCGTAATGGCTCTTATCATTAACCACAACTTGATGGCTCAGAACGCGGCCCGGAACCTTTCCGGATCGTACAGCAGCCTGGCGGTGTCCACTCGCCGCCTGTCTTCCGGTCTCCGGGTCGGCACCTCTGCCGACGACGCAGCCGGTTTGGCCGTCCGCGAGCTCATGCGCGCAGACATCGCTTCTCTCAACCAGGGCGTACGCAACGCCAACGACGCCATCTCCATGATCCAGACCGCGGACGGAGCTCTGGGCGTTATCGACGAAAAGCTCATTCGTATGAAGGAGCTTGCCACACAGGCGGCCACGGGCACATACACTTCGGACCAGCGCCTGATCATCGACTCCGAATACCAGGCCATGGCATCGGAAATTACCCGTATTGCCAAGGCGACCGACTTCAACGGTATCTATCTGTTGAACGGAAACCTTTCGAGCGGAACCCACGACGGAGCCGGCCTGCAGGCTTCAGGCAAGCTGAAGGTGCATTTCGGCGCTGGCAACCTTTCCGCCGAGGACTACTATTACGTCCAGATTAACAATGCCACCGCCTCAGCTCTCGGCATCGGCATGGGCGCCGCTTCCAGCAACGGCCTGTCCATCTCCACCCAGGATTTGGCTCAGCGGGCATTGGATCAGATCAACAAGGCCATCGTGTCCAAGGACAAAATCCGCGCGAACCTTGGCGCCATGCAGAACCGCTTGTCCAACACCGTGCAGAACCTGGAGATTCAGGCCGAGAACACCCAGGCTGCCGAATCGCAGATCTCCGACGTGGACGTGGCTACTGAAATGACCGAATTCGTGCGGCAGCAAATTCTGTCGCAGTCCGCGGTGGCCATGCTTTCCCAGGCCAACAGCCTGCCTAAGATGGCGTTGCAGCTTCTCGGGTAAAAGAGGGAACGAGAGACTCCCTCCTCCGTGGGCCGGGTCGCGAAAGCGGCCCGGCCTTTTCAATTGGGAAAGTGAAAAAGACCCTAAAGGAAAAATAGAGCTGGTCGATATGAGGGACAATGGCACCTCGCCACGGACGGGTCAGGGACCCGGACGGATGGGAAAGGTTCCCGGCGGGGTTGTCTGGCAAGGATGCCAAGCTTAATTCACGGAGGAAGAACCATGTCTCTCGTTATCAACCACAACTTGATGGCAATGAATGCGTCTCGCAACCTTTCGCAGTCGTATTCAAGCCTTGGCGTGTCTACCCGTCGCCTGTCTTCTGGTCTGCGTGTGGGAACCGCGGCTGACGACGCAGCGGGTCTGGCGGTCCGCGAGCTTATGCGCGCTGACATTGCTTCTCTTAACCAGGGTGTGCGCAACGCCAACGACGCCATCTCCATGATCCAGACCGCGGACGGAGCCTTGGGCGTTATCGACGAAAAGCTCATCCGCATGAAGGAACTGGCCACCCAGGCGGCCACGGGTACCTACACCTCGGACCAGCGCCTGATCATCGACTCCGAGTATCAGGCCATGGCTTCGGAAATCACCCGTATCGCCAGCGCCACGGACTTCAACGGCATTTATCTGCTCAACGGTAACCTCTCCAGCTCTACCCACGATGGCGCCGGGCTGGCTGCCGTTGGCAAGCTGAAGGTGCACTTCGGCGCCGGCAACCTCTCGGCTGAGGACTACTACTACGTCCAGATTAACACCTCCACCGCCTCCGCCCTTGGCGTCGGCATTGGCGCGGCCGGTTCCAACGGAAGGACCATCTCCACACAGGATCTGGCCCAGCGTGCCCTGGATCAGATCAACAAGGCCATCGTGTCCAAGGACAAGATCCGCGCGAACCTTGGCGCCCTGCAGAACAGGCTGTCCAACACCGTGCAGAACCTGCAGATTCAGGCCGAGAACACCCAGGCCGCCGAATCGCAGATCTCCGACGTGGACGTGGCGACCGAAATGACCGAATTCGTCCGCCAGCAGATCCTGTCGCAGTCCGCGGTGGCCATGCTGTCGCAGGCCAACAGCCTGCCCAAGATGGCCATGCAGCTCCTCGGCTAGCGGTAGCTACCGGGTAGGGGGAAACCAGAAAACAACGGCCGGGTCGCTTGAGCGGCTCGGCCGTTTCGCGCACTCGGCGCGATGATTGCTATCTTCCGGTCAAGGCGAAGAGCCAGGCAAAAAATTCCTAGGGGAAAAGCCATGTCGATCGGAGATGTCACTACCGGCACTACAACTTCCGGCCAAATAAACTTCCAGGGTCTTGGAAGCGGAACGGACTTTGGCACGCTCATCGACAAGCTGGTCCAGGTCGAGCAGACCCGCGTCAAGACCTACCAGACCTGGAAGCAGTCCTGGCTCGACAAAAACGTAGCCTTCAAGGACCTGAATTCCAAGATGCTCTCCCTGCGGACCACACTGCAGGGAATAGACACCATCGGCGAATTCCTCAAGAAAGGCGCGACTTCCTCCAACACAACGACTCTTACCGCCACCGCGGGCGGTGAAGCCGAGACCGGAACGGTCACCTATTCGGTTCAGCAATTGGCTAAGAACAAGATGATGGTCACCAGCTCAGGGTACGCGACGCTCACCCAGAACATCAATTCATTAGGAACAGCGGCGAACTTCGTCTACTCTTATAAGGGCGTCACGGTATCCAATTCGGTTCCGGCCACCGCTTCCCTTGCGGATCTGGCCAGTATCATCAATACGAACTCAGCCAACAACGGTGTACGAGCGACCACGATATTCGATGGAAGCAACTATTATCTTCAACTTCGCGGTCTGGACACTGGATCCAATGCCAGCTTGACCATTTCCGGGAGCACCACGCTCCCTGGTTTCGGCAGCTCGAATTTCCTTACCACGCAGAACAACCAGGACGCCAAACTCAAGATAAACGGTTGGCCGCTTTCTAACGCCTATATCTCAAGGGCGTCTAACACGGTCACGGATGTGCTCGCGGGCATCACGCTCAATCTCAAATCCTCCGGGGCCGGAACGATAACCGTGGAAACGGATATCAACGCCGTGGTGGAAAACGTGCGCACCTTCGTCAACCAGGTCAACGTCGTACGCAAGCAGATCCAGGATCTCACCAAGTACGACCCCAACTCCAAGGAAGGGTCGATACTGACGGGCAACTATGGCCTGCAGATGATCGACACCATCATGAAGAATATTACAGCCGCGCCTGGCATAGGTTTTGACAGCAACATCGATACCTATGTTTCGCTAGCTCCGCTTGGATTGACCACGGACGCGACGGAAGGATCAGCCACCCTGGGACAAATACTCCTGGACGAAACGAAGTTGCGAGCCGCTCTTGCATCCAACGCATATGCCGTTGGCAAGATTTTTTCCGCCCAGTACATAGGCGACACAAATAGCGCAAACATAACCTACTCCTCGTATATCAGCGGAATAACCAAGGCCGGAACCTATCCCGTCAGCTATACGGTTGCGGGTGGCAAAATCACCTCCGCAACCATCAACGGGCACGCAGCGATCTTTAGCTCCAATTCGGCCTTCATTACGGGTGCTTCAGGAAAAGACGAGGCAGGTTTGGTGATAAGGGTCAACAATCTCACCGACGGAACATATACTCACAACGTCAATTTGCGTTTGGGAAAAAGCGGCGAACTGGTTGATGAACTCGCCACGCTGACAAATGCTGACAATGGGACGCTTAACATCCTACAGAAAAACTATGTCACGATTGCCGATAACATACAGAAGAAGATCGACGACGAGAACGTACGCATTGCCAGAATGGCGGCACGCCTCAAGGACCAGTACTCCCGGCTGGACACTCTCTTAGGGAAGTACAGTCAGTTGCAGTCTCAGCTGACATCGCAAATTACACAGATTACAAAAGATTAGCTTGCCGCGAGGTAGAAGTCGTTATGCAAAAGGCAGCACAAGCATACTTGCAGACCCAGGTAACCACCAACACTCAGGGAGACCTGCTCATCATGCTTTTCGACGGCGCGCTCAAGTTCATCGGGCGGGCCAAAGAGCGGATGGCCGCCAAAGACTATGCGGAAAAAGGGATACTTATATCCAAAGCCCTCGATATTCTGTCAGAATTGCAGGGAAGCTTGAACTCGGCAAAGGGCGGTGAGGTCGCTGAGAATCTGCGCAAGCTCTACCTCCTGTGCTCCACCAAACTGCTGGCGGCCAACATGAACATGGACCAGAACATGTTGGACGAAGTCGCCCGCATCTTAACCGGTGTCCGAGACGCGTTCTCCCAGATTAACACGCCTGAATTCGTTCCGGCTTCGCCAGGACCAACGCAGGCCGCCCGGGCGACCGGAACTCTCCTCCCCCCCTCAGGGCTCGCGGCTCCTTCCGCGGGGGCCCCTGCCCACAAGGCCTTTGCGGCCTACTCCCAAGCCCAGGCCACAAAGGAAGCAAGCTAGCGACGAACCCACTCCCGACTCCCAATGAGGGCCGTCCGGGCGCCGGGTTTTCTCTTGGCGGCACAGGAGTGCCTGAAAAGCTGAGATCGCCCGAAGCTGCCCCGCTGGACTGCCAGGACATTTCGGGCGATACTTCGATCATGTCGGCAAGCCTGCCTGTCCGCGTCCTGCACGTGGTCAATTCTCTTGGCCTCGGTGGCACTGAAAAAGCCATGCAGCTCATGGTCTCGAACCTGGACCGCTCCCGGTTTTCCCCTTTTGTTTTCAGCGTGTCCGACGGTGAACGCCGAAGTCTACTGAAGGAAGCGGGAGTGCCTGTTATTCTGGGTGGGGACCTGCTTGCCACCCTCGAGCGTCTGAAACCGGAAATTGTTCATGTTCACAGGGCTGGCTGGGCTGAATCCGGCCTCATGAGGCCCATTAAACGCTATAGGCCGAAGGTGGTTGTCGAGACGAACGTCTTTGGCAGGTTGGATGATTCGCCCTTGGCTGACACCATAGACATGCACCTGTTCGTTTCCCATTTCTGCTTGGGTAGGTTCGCGTCCCATCATGGCTCGAAGGTGAACCTGGCCCGGTACCGGGTGCTCTATAATCCTGTGGACACCGATCTTTTCGGGCGTCTTGCAACTCCGGGAGATTTTAGCTCTCCGACCGCCGGCAGGCTTTCGCGACCAGACCCCGGCAAGTGGTCCCGCCTGGTGTTTGAAACCCTGCCCATAGTGAAAACGTTGGAGCCCGGTTTCAGGTTTTTGGTGATCGGCGCAACCCCTCAATTTGAAGCGTTCGTCAAGGAAAAGGGCTTGCGGGACAATGTGCAACTCCTGCCTCAGGCCGGGCGGGACGAAGAGCTGGCAGCATTTTTCGGGGAAGTGAGCCTCCTGGCTCATGCCAACGACACGGGAGAATCTTTCGGCATGGCAATTGCCGAGGCCATGGCCTCCGGGCTTCCGGTGGTCACGCATCCCGCGGAGGGAAACAGAGACAACGCCCAGTTGGAGCTTGTGGAGCACGGCGTCACCGGTCTGGTGGCCCAGACGGCTGAAGACTATGCCGGGGCCATGGTGTGGTTGTGGCGCAACCCGGATGCAGCAAAGCGCATGGGGCTATCCGGAAAGGATAAGGCTCGCAGGCTGTACCGGGCTCAGGAAATAGCCGGTCAGTTGGCTGATATTTATACAGAACTTTTGGAACGGCCATGCTGAGCGCATTCGAGCAATACTCACGGGCTTTGCTTTCCTTCCAGCTAGGCGATGGGGGGGGCAGCTACGAGACTAAACCGGCATCCCCCGGAGTTTTGGACATCATTTTGCGACAAGCACTCCGTTCGGGGCACTGCGTGTTGCTGGGCGTGGGTAATGGGGAGACAGCAAGGAAGCTGGCCAGTGTTTTGCCAGCTGGTACCGGTTTTACTGTCTGCGAGTTGTATCCGGAGAAGGCTCGGGGTGTCGGGGATGGCTTGCCGCTTCTGGTGGATACTTCGCCGGTGGCCTTGGTTTGGTTGTTGTTTTCTGTTGGGCTTTTTCGGGAAAGTGCCTCCTGCATCCTAAATCCCGAGATAGACGATCCTAAGACACGTAGCCGCTTTCAGATGATCCAAAAACTCCACGCGTCTTTCTCGCCAATTGACCCAATTAAAAGGGCCAGCAATGCGAGTCTTAGTGTGTCAGCCATCCTCCACCCGGACGAGCCTGAACTAGAGGATTTCTTCGCCGCGCTGCCCACGGCAGCGTCAGAGGCTGTGGTTGTTTGGGACAGTGATAGCGTTCCGGATGCCGTCCCGGCTTCTCCTGTGCCGGTCAGGCATTTGGCGCATAGGTTGGAGAGGAATTTCGCTGCGCAGCGCAACCGGATGCTGTCCGCCTGTACAGGGGACTGGGTACTTTATCTGGATGGCGACGAAAGGCTGGCCCCATCTCTTGTCGATATTCTTCCACATCTTCTTGGCGTTAATGAGTGCAACTGCTTCGCCTTTCCGCGAATGGCGGTGACGAACACGGGGATCAAGATTGGCTGGGGATTGTGGCCCGACCTGCAGATTCGCTTGTTCAAGAACAATCCCGGAATTCGTTTCGTCCGCCCGGTGCATGAACGGCTCGAGGGACTCAGCGGTCCAACCGGACTGGTTGTGGGTGCATCGATCAGACACCTGAGCGATGTCCTTAAAACCCCGGAAACGTTGGCACGCAAGCATGCGCTGTTCGATGCCGCAGGAGGATTCCAGAGGCTGCACAGGCAGAATTTGGTGTACCCCACGCTTGAGGACTCGTTCTTTTCTTCGCTTACGGAGCATCCAATTATCGGAACTTGGCCGGAAACGGTCAGTTTCCAGCCCCTTTGACATTGATTTGCAGGCCGAGGCGGGCTAATGCCTTGGCAGGCCTTAAGCCTATGAAGGGTTACCGATGCGCATCGTCTGCCCGCAATGCGGCTACAGCCGGGACATCCCTGCGGATAAAGTCCCGGCCCGCTCCAGCATAGCCACCTGTCCCAAGTGCCAGTTCCGCTTCCGGTTCAGGGGCCTTCAGGCGCCGTCCCCTCAGGACGATGCGCCGGATGAGCCCGTGTATCCTCCGAGGCCGTCCCGTCCAACGGTGGAACCGGACCCCCCTGCGTATACCCAATCCGCCCCGTATGAACCCAGGACCCAGCGTTCCTATGCCGTGGATCATTCCGGGGAGCCCGAACATTACGGTCATCTGCCCCCAAGACCTCAAGCCCGCTGGCTGCCAGATCCCGAACCGTCCAGATCGGTAGACCCTGCGGAGCAGGGGGCTCCGGATTTCGGCAGGCTGGGCGATCAATCTCCGGGCACTCCCCCCCGTGCCGTTGCATACGAGCCCATTGGGGATTCTTTGCCAGGCCCTGCTCCGGAGGCGGTCTGGGCGTATGAAGAAACGTCCGAAGCCGCATCGCCTCTTGCTTCCCCCGTAATAGAAAGGAACCTTCCTCCCCATCCTGCGCCGGTTGAGCATGAACCGTTGCCACCTGAGTACGCAATGCCGGAACCCGGTTCCACCGATTCCGGGAACGAGGGGATTCAGTCGGAACAGCCGCATCAGGCTGAGGTGCAGCCTTCCGAAGCGGTGGCCGGAGAAGACTCCGTGCGAGACATTTGGGCCAGGCTCCAAGCCATGGGCGGCGAGACCAATGTTGCGGCCGGAGCGTACCGCCAGCCTGAGGGGGAGTCGGTCGCACCCGCTGCCGTTCATTCGGATTCAGGCGCTCCCTGGGAGCAACTGGAGCACTACGGCGTTGTTCCCGCATTCCTGAACACTATCAAAAGCATTTTGCTCAAGCCCGGCGATTTTTTCGACCAACTGCCTCACGTATCCGGCAAGCTGCGTCCTCTGATATTCGCCATGGTTTTATGCGTTGTGTCCATGCTCTTCGGGCTCATCTGGAATTATTTCGGGCTTGGGCCGAATCTGTACGAGCTTGGGCGCACCGACGGCTTCCAAGGCCTTGGGTCCGGGGCGCTGGGCGGTTTGGCCCTGCTGGGACTCTCTCCTATCGTACTGATTGGCTTCGTTTTCCTGGACGCCGCACTGGCGCATCTGCTGCTGGGCCTTCTGCGATCCGCCACCAGGCCTTTCGACGAAACCTTCCGCACGATCTGCTACTCTGGAGGCCCTTGGATTCTTACGGCCTTGCCAGTGCCGTATTCCTATCTTATTCCTGTTATATTGATCTGGCACATGACGCTTCAGGCCATTGGGCTTAAAAAGCTCCATCAGGCTGGCTATCCTCAGGTACTCGCGTCGGTGCTGGTCAAGTGGTCCCTGTTCTTCATGGCTTCCTTCGCCATCTTGCACGTGCTCATTACGCGCAGATAGGAGGAATGGCATGTTTGCTTGGCTTACGCGCAGCATCAAAAAAGCGCTTCAGCGCCGGCGGATGTCCAATGACACCGGTCCGAAAGCCTTTCGGGATCTCTCCAGGGAATTGCGTGAGCTCGCAGAGATCGCTTCACGCGTGTGGCCCGAGGAGTCATCCTTCCAAACGAAGATAAAAAATATTCGCGAAGAGATGGATCAGCTCGATGAGCTGACAGCCAAGCCAGAATTCAGACTTCTACCTTTGAAAAAACGCCTGGAATTGCGCGAGAGCCTGCTCCATTCCAAAACGCAGCTCATGGACACCGTCTCCACCGCCCCTCCGCCAACCACCAGGCCGCAGTAGGGAAGGTCCGGTTCTTGCTTGAAACCGAGTAAAAACTCCCACGAGGAGCCCTTATGAAACGTATCGCCATGATTTTGGCGCTGGCCGTCTTTCTCCCCGCCTGCGCCCTGGACCCAAAGCTCGCCGAGCAGCCCATCGTCTATGTGGACATCCACGTGAAACGCAATAATCCCTCAGTGTTCATTCAACCTATGAACGCCCCCTCAAGGCCGTTCAAGGCTGTGGTCTTGCCCTTTGCCGTGCAGCAGGACGTCTATAATGCCAGGCACCTCTCCAAACAGCTCACCGAAATATTCGCCAACACCTGGAGCCAGGACCAAGTATTTCCAACGCTGTTCTACGAACCCTCCATGGAAGGCCTCACGACTGAGCAGGCCATACTTGTGGGGCGCGATCGTGGCGCGGACTGCGTTGTTACGGGCCGTCTGGCCTACATCCTGGCTGGTGGCACCCGTTCGGATTCCGCGGTGTCCCTCTCTTTTGAAATATTCGACGTGAACACCGGGCAGCGTATCTGGTCCATGGCCCAGGCAGGGCGCATGGACCCGGACCGCAGTTCGGACTTCGTGCTGTTCAAGCGTGAAAGCCGCATGCCCCAGGATCCGCTCTGGTCCATCATGACCGCCCTGGCCCATGATACGGGCGGACCGATCAAGAAGTGGAACACCGGGCTGCAGTTCCAGTCTTCCGGGGCAACATCCGTTCAGGTTGCGGTCCCCAAGGAGCATTCCCCGCCGCCCCCGCCGAAACAGCCGCTCCAGAGCTCCAAGCTGGAGAACTAGCATCTTGCCGAATGTTTTTGCTGTCTTAATTTAATCTGTCTAAACGAAAGCCTTCCTCTGAATCGGGGAAGGCTTTTGTCCATTAAAAATGTGATCCAGGTCCTTTCGGGCCGGGGGGAAAAATGCTAGCACCCCCCCACCTAAAAGAACAATCGAGGACATAGCATGATCGGCATCTCCAAGCTTTACTGCGGCACCGTGGAAGCATCCGACGCACTGCGCTACGGCCGCCACTCCGGCAAGCTCCCCTCCCACCTGCTTCAGTTCTCCAAGGACAAGAAGCCGGTGGTGGTCTGGAATATGACCAAACGCTGCAACTTGAAATGCGTCCACTGCTACGCCAAGGCCATCGACGAATCCGGCAGCGATCCCATCAACACCGATCAGGCCAAGACCATGATCGACGACCTGGCCGCCTACGGTGCGCCGGTCATGCTCTTTTCCGGCGGCGAACCGCTGGTCCGCAAGGATCTTGTCGAGCTGGCCCACCACGCCGTGGGTCGTGGCATGCGCGCGGTCATATCCACCAACGGCACGCTCATCACCAAGGAGAAAGCTCGCGAGCTTAAGGATGTTGGCCTTTCCTATGTGGGCATCTCCGTGGACGGCCTGGAGGAAATCCACGACAAGTTCCGCGGTGTGCCCGGTTCCTTCAAGAAGACCATCCAGGGCATCGAGAACTGCAAGGCCGAAGGCCTCAAGGTGGGCATGCGCTTCACCATCAACAAGCGCAACTGGACCGAGATCCCGGGACTGTTCGACCTGATCCGCGACCTCGAGGTTCCCCGCATCTGTTTCTACCACCTGGTCTATTCCGGGCGCGGCTCGGAACTCATCAAGGAAGATCTGGACCATGCCGAGACCCGTCAGGTTGTGGACCTGATCATGGATAAAACCCGGGCTCTCTTCGAAGCCGGGCACGAGAAAGAAGTTCTCACTGTGGACAACCACGCGGACGGCCCCTACGTGTACTTCCGCCTGCTCAAGGAAGATCCCAAGCGCGCCGAGGAAGTCATGGAGCTGCTCCAGTACAACGAGGGCAACAACTCCGGGCGCGGCATCGGCTGCATCTCCTGGGACGGCCAGGTTCACGCCGACCAGTTCTGGCGCATCCACACCTTTGGCAACGTCCTGGAGCGGCCTTTCTCGCAGATTTGGGACGATCCCAATATCGAGCTGCTCTCCAAGCTGAAGGAGAAAAAGAAGTACGTTGGCGGCCGCTGCGCTGACTGTCGCTTCCTGAACATCTGCGGCGGCAACTTCCGCGCCCGAGCCGAAGCCTATTACGGCGACGTCTGGGCCCAGGACCCCGCCTGCTACCTGACTGACGACGAGATCAGGAAATAAGAGCGAGTAAGAGAAGGCCAGGGCTTCGCCTTGGACCCGCTGGGGGGAGAGCCTCCCCCCCGGACCCCGGCAATGGGTTCGCGGGAGTCGTGAGTTGGGTGGAATCTGATGCGGGTCAGCCGCCGGGAACGCCCAAAGCGGCTTCTTCCTGCGGATCGCCATCGCCGAAGCGGCGAGATAAGCAAAAGAACCGCGGGGGTACGCCAAATTGGCGAATCTCAACGCGAAGCTATGATGGGTCCAGGGAACGAAGTTCCCTGGCGGGAGAGTTCAGAGAGGGCGGCGCCCTCTCTGGCAGCCCAGGCCCTCTCCAGCAATACAGGCCAGGAGAAACCCCATGTTCGACTTCCATCGCGGCCGCCGCCTGCGCCGCACCCCAGCCTTGCGCGACCTTGTCCGCGAGACCGCCCTTTCCCGGAACGACCTGATCATGCCCTATTTCGTGGCCGAAACCGGCCCCGAGGACATGGTCAAGCCCATCGGGGCCATGCCCGGCCAGAACCAGCTTGGCATGAAGGCCCTGGTGGAGCGCGTGGCCAAGGCAGTGGACAAGGGCCTCAAGTCAGTCATCCTGTTCGGCATCCCCAGGGACAAGGACCCGGTGGGCAGCCAGGGCTACGCCGAGAACGGCGTGGTGCAGCGCGCCGTTCGCGAACTCAAGAAGAAATTTCCGGCCCTGGTGGTGGTCACGGATGTGTGCCTGTGCGAGTACACCTCCCACGGACATTGCGGCATTCTGACCGACGAAGGGCAGGTCCTGAACGACCCGACCCTGGAGCTGTTGGCCAAGGTGGCCTTGTCGCACGCCGAAGCCGGGGCGGACATCGTGGCTCCGTCGGATATGATGGACGGCAGAGTTGCTGCCATTCGAGCTACGCTGGACGCCAAGGGACATGAGAATATTCCCATTATGTCCTACGCAGTGAAATACGCTTCGGCGTACTACGGCCCCTTCCGGGAGGCTGCTGAATCAGCGCCCAAGTCCGGGGACCGCAAATCCTACCAGATGGACCCGGCCAACTGGCGCGAAGGCCTGCGCGAGGCCTCGGCGGATGTGGCCGAGGGGGCGGACTTTTTGATGGTCAAACCCGCCGGGCCCTATTTGGACATCATCCGGCTGGTGCGCGATAATTACGACCTGCCCGTGGCCGCCTATCAGGTGAGCGGCGAGTATTCCATGATCAAGGCTGCGGCCCAGCTCGGCTGGATCGACGAACAAGCGGTCATGATGGAGTCGCTCACGTCCATCAAACGCGCGGGCGCGGATTTGATTTTATCCTATTTTACTGAAGAAGTTCTGGCGGAGCTTCTGTGATGGATGATGAAAGACAGAAAAGGTTTTATCATGCTTTTATCAGTCTTAGTATGGCTTATGGTACGGGTTTAGTCCGCTTGATGAATGCGAGGATTTTTCAGCATAAAACAATATTACATTACTTAAAAACTGAACCTAAGAGTGATGAGAATTCCGAGGGAAGGCTCTGTATTGAGGGATTTCATGGTTTTTTAGGACGTGTGTTAGATGATGAGTTGTCGTCAAATGAATATATTTCATTGGCAAGTAGTATAGTTTATTTAGTTAGTGTATTTGAGTCGTACGTTGACAGTATAACTAAATTGCTGATTTTATATCATCCAGGGGTGGTAAGAGATTCTCTTTCCGCCGACTGGAATGCAATAGAAAATGCAAAGTCAATTTCCGCTCTAAAGCGTTCAGTCGTCGATGTAAAGTGCAAGAAGTTGTCATATATGACAATGAAGGATAGGTTGAAATTTCTTAAAAAATCATTTGGATTAAAGATAAATATTTCTGATGTGGATTATCAATCTTTTCTTAACGTCTTTGAACTGAGAAACGCATTGGTCCACGATCAGTGCTTTCTTGATATAGTGATCGATGATGAGGGCAAAGTGTGTGTTTCGAAGGATAAATGTGAACTTTCTCCGGTTCCAATCCCAGAAGGGTACTTTTGGAAGGCGTTTAATATATTTGATGACGTATCATTGTGTTTGGTTGATTCATTTATAAATGATATTATTAAATATTCTGAAAAAGATAGTTACGATAGAGTTCATGGCATTATAGGGATATGCCGAGAATTGCGTAAAGAACCAAAAGATAATCAAATTTAACTGAACTTGTGCTAAAACTACAGGTAGTAAATACCTGTCGTTGCTATAGGTGATTAGAATGCAAAAGTTTAGCAGCCCAGGCTCCCAGCTGGCAGGATCTCACGGCGGCCACCCCGGGAGTCACCCTGGAGGAATGCCAAAAACGCTCCCTAACGGCGCTCCTCCGGTTCGCCTCATCGCCTGGGAGATCACCCGCCGCTGCAACCTGGCCTGCAAGCACTGCCGGGCCGAGGCCCACTTCGCCCCCTATCCCGGCGAACTCTCCAACGCCCAGGCCAAGGCTCTCATCGACACCTTCCCAGAGGTGGGCAACCCCATCATTATTTTCACCGGTGGCGAGCCCCTCATGCGTCCGGACTGGGACGACCTGGTGGCCTATGCCAATGCCAAGGGCCTACGCTGCGTCATGGCCCCAAACGGCACCTTGATAACCGCCGAGAACGCCAAACGCATGAAAGAGGTCGGCATCCAGCGCTGCTCGATCTCCATCGACGGCCCGGACGCGACCACCCATGACGAGTTCCGTGGGGAGAAGGGGGCTTTCGACGGAGCGCTCCGGGGCATACAGTATTTAAAGGACGCGGGCATCGAGTTCCAGATCAACACCACGGTCACCAAGTCCAACCTTCACAATTTCAAGAAGATTTTTGAACTATGCGAAAGCCTGGGGGCCAGCGCCTGGCACATCTTCCTGCTGGTGCCCACAGGGCGGGCCACGGAGATAGCGGCCCAGGTCATCACTGCCGAGGAATACGAGACAGTGCTGAACTGGTTCTACGATTTCCGCAAGACAACCACCATGCAGCTCAAGGCCACCTGTGCCCCGCATTACTATCGCATCATGCGCCAGCGTGCCAAGGAGGAGGGGGTTTCGGTAACTCCTGACACGTTCGGCCTTGATGCCATGACCCGGGGCTGCCTGGGGGGCATAGGTTTCTGCTTCATTTCCCACTCGGGGATGGTACAGCCCTGCGGCTACCTGGAGCTTGATTGCGGCAACGTTTTGGAGACGCCGTTTCCGGAAATATGGGCCAACACGGCTTGGTTCAAGAAGTTCCGGGATCAGAAGGCGTATGAGGGCAAGTGCGGCCCATGCGAATACCACAAGGTCTGCGGCGGCTGCCGGGCCAGAGCCCACACCATGCAGGGTGATCCCATGGCTCCCGAGCCGTTGTGTACATATCAGCCCAAGCGGGGCTAAAATTGTCTTTTTGATGCTTCATAAAGGGCGGGTCCGGTGTTCGGATCCCGCCCTTTTGTGCTCTTTGCCTTGGGCCCTTGATAGGCTATGGTGTTGCCCATGGACGCATACGACCGTAAAATTCTGGACATCATTCAATCGAAGTATCCGATTGCCGCCAGGCCTTACGCTGAAGTGGGCGCGCAGCTTGGGCTCACCGAGGCTGAAGTGCTGGCCCGGGTGCGCGCACTCAAGCAGAAGGGCGTCATCCGCCGCATCGGGGCCAATTTCCAATCCAACAAGCTGGGGTGGCAGTCAACGCTCTGCGCGGCCCGGGTGCCGGAGGATCAGGTGGAGTCCTTCGTGGCCGAGGTGAACCGCCATCCCGGAGTGACCCACAACTATCTGCGACAACACTCCTACAATGTGTGGTTCACCTGCGTCGGCCCATCCATGGAGGCTGTCAGGGAAACCCTGGGCGAGATCTCCAGGGCAACGGGTATTTCCGTATTGAACCTGCCGGCAGAGAAGCTCTTTAAAATAAAGGTCGATTTCGCCATGGAGGAGTCGTGATACTATCCCCTTCACTGCTCTCGTCCGATTTTGGGCGTCTGGCCGAAGAGCTGGCCGCACTTGAGGCCGCTGATCTCAAATGGGTGCACTGGGACGTGATGGACGGGCTTTTTGTACCCAACATCACCATCGGTCCGCTGGTGATCAAGGCGCTTCGCAAGCGTTCCAAACTATTTTTCGACGTGCACCTCATGATAGAGCGCCCGGAACGCTACCTGACCGAATTTGTCGATGCCGGCGCGGATCTGGTGTGCGTGCATGCCGAGGCGACCATGCACCTTGAGCGCGCAGTGGCTGAGATTGCCAGACTCGGGGCGAAACCAGCCGTGGCGCTTAATCCGGCCACTCCCCTCGACATGGTGGAATATCTTCTGCCACAGCTCTCCATGGTGCTGATCATGAGCGTGAACCCCGGCTTTGGTGGCCAGTCGTTCATACCCTTTAGCCTGGAAAAGATTCGCAGACTCAAATCCATGATCCAAAAACAGGGTGCGCAAACCCTGATCCAGGTGGATGGCGGGGTTACGGTGGAGAACTGCGGGGAGTTGGTCCAGGCCGGGGCGGATGTCTTGGTCTCAGGTTCAGCCTTCTTTTCTAAGCCTCCCTATGGGCAAAGGCACCGAGCATTTCTTGATGCCGCAGCCGGAGCTGGTGAGTGACCGACGTAGCTGGGCGGATCCGGAATCATTTCAGGACGGCGTTCAACCTGCCGGATGAAGCCATTGAGCGGCTCACGGAAACGAGCCGGACAGCCCTTGTCGAGGGTTTTGCAGCACTGAGCATCTCCCTTGAAGCTTCAGATTCAAAAGAAGCCGCCCGATGGGCGCACAGCCTGAAGGGAACTCTTCTGAACGCCGGCCTGGCCCGGATGGCCGAAGAAATTGGCGCAATCGAGAGGGGCCTGCTCAGCGGTAATGCCAAAGAGGCGGGTGAGAAATTGGATGCCTTGCAGAACGGCTTACGCGGCTTCCTGAATGGGCACTAGCCAACCATTCCCCCCCATGGTAAGAGGCGCGGGCCTTCTCTAAGTCCCCAGCGGTGGATTTCAAGTGAACTATTCTCGCATATACGTAGCGGGCCACAGGGGCCTCGTGGGTTCGGCCGTAGTGAGGGCCCTTGCCGGTTGCGGCGGGGTTGAGGTCATCACGCGCACCCGGGCCGAGCTTGATCTCACGGACCAGGCTGCTGTACGCCGCTTTATGGCGGACGTGCGGCCCCAGGCCGTGGTGCTTGCCGCCGCCAAGGTGGGGGGCATCCGCGCCAACGACGCCTACCCTGCAGAGTTCGTCTGGAACAACTGCATCATTCAGTGCAACGTCATTGATGCGGCTTATCGCAACGATGCCGAGAAACTGGTTTTTCTCGGCTCCTCGTGCATCTATCCGAAATTCGCTCCCCAGCCCATGCGCGAGGAGTGCCTGCTCACCAGCGAACTTGAACCCACGAACCAGTGGTATGCGGTGGCGAAAATCGCGGGGATAAAGATCTGCCAGGGTTACAGACGCCAATACGGCTTCAATGCCATAAGCCTCATGCCCACCAACCTGTATGGCCCGGGCGACAATTTCGACAAGCTCAACTCCCACGTGCTGCCGGCGCTCATGCGCCGCTTTCACGAGGCCAAGGTCGCGGGAGCTCCCAGCGTGACCGTTTGGGGTACGGGCAACGCCAGGCGGGAGTTTCTGCACGTGGACGACTGCGCCAAGGGCATTGTGTGGTGCATGGAGAACTACCAGGGGGAGGATATCCTCAACCTGGGCACCGGACAGGACGTGACCATCAGGGAACTGGCCGAGACAGTGGCCCGGGTTGTGGGCTACAAGGGCGAACTGGTCTTTGACGCCACCAAGCCCGATGGAACTCCGCGCAAGCTTCTGGACGTCTCGCGCATCAATGCTCTCGGTTGGCAGGCTTCCATCGGCCTGGAAGAGGGTGTGGCGGACACCTACCGCTGGTTCCTGAACCATCTGGACAGTTTGCGCACCGAACCCCGCTTCGACGGATAACAATACACATGCGATTCAAATCCATTGTCCTGGTCAGCCACGTGACGGACCTTTCAGGCCCTTCCGAGGCGGTGGAGAATTATCTCAAGAGCCGGTCGGACAGGCTGGGCGTAATCTATCACCCCTTCCACTACTGCGCCGACCGCCGTTCCCGCCTCAAGGAGTATCGCGATGGTCGTCCGACTCGCGAGCTTCGCCAGGGAGGATGGAACCTCCCCCCCCTGCTGACCTACGTGAAGGATGCGCTGTTTTCCTTAGTGTATTTCTTCAGGCTGGGAGGACGCTTCGACGTCTTCCTCGGAGCAGACCCCCTGAACACGGTGGTCGGGGTGCTGCTCAAGTGGCTGGGACTGACGAAATTCGTGATCTTCTACACCATCGACTGGATGCCGGAGCGTTTCTCCAACAAGGTGCTGAACGCGGTCTACCATTGGCTGGACCGTTTCTGCGTGCGCCACTGCGACGCGGCCTGGAACATCTCGCCACGCATCCAGGATGTCCGCCGCTCTCAGGGCCTGCCGGATTCCAAGAACATCCTGGTGCCGGTTGGTGTGGACCTGGAAAAGATCGACCTGCCGGACAAGGCCGGGACAAACCCTTCGGAGCTGGTGCTGCTTGGAGCTTTGGCCCCGTCCAAGGGAGTTGATCTGGTCATTGAGGCCTTTCCCAAGCTCAAGGAGCGCTTCCCGCAGCTGAAGCTTCACGTGATAGGCAAGACGCCCCATGACGCGGTGGAGGACGGGGTGGTCTACCAGCCCTACGAACCTCGGCTGGCCGCTCTGGGGGAAGACGTGATCCTGCACGGCGCCAAGCCGCACGACGATGTGCTGCGCATGCTGCCCGGTTACGACATAAGCCTGGCCCTGTACAAACCCTCGCCCAACAATCTTTCCCAGTGGGCTGACCCCAGCCGCGTCAAAGACTACTTGGCCTGCGGCCTGCCCGTGGTCATCACTCCGGTGCCCGAGATCCACAAGGACATCGCTTCCCGCAAGGCGGGGTTGGTCGTGGAGTACGACGTCGAACCCTTGGCCGAAGCTATAGGCCAGATGCTTGCCGACCCGGAGGGATGGCGGGCCATGCGAGCCAGCGCTCTTGAATACATGGCTTCTTATTCTTGGTCTTCCATCCTGGACAGGGTGTTCGGCGAATCTTTCAAGGCATAGTGCATGCGTGAACCGGTGAAGATGCTCCTGGCCGCGGCCGCAGTGACCGCCCTGGCGTGGGCCTCCTTCTCCGGGGTTCTGGCCAGGCCGGGCCTGGTAGGCCATACCTGGGATTGGGGCATCCCAAGTTTCGCCGAGCAGTTCCGCTCCATGGCCGAGCACCATTTCTCCACCTGGGACGCGTACTTCGAGACCGGCCGCTACCACTATTTCAAGCTCGAACTGCTCTACTGGCAGCTTATTACCCCCCTGTCCGTTATCGGCGGGGAATGGATGTCCAAGCTCCTGCCGCTTTTTTTCGTGACGGTTTCGGGACTGGCCATGCTCCCCCTGGCCCGCAGGCTCGGTCTCAATTGGTTCTATTCCACGCTGGCAGCGGTCTTCTACAGCCTTTCACCCTATACCTTCAGCCGGGTTGTGGCCGGTCACATGCCCATGCTAGCGGGCTTCGCCCTCATCCCTCTTTTGCTCTTGGGCTTTTTCAACCTGGTGGCGTCCATCAGGGAGAAGGGGCGTATCTCGGCGAAACTGGTCATTGTCTGCGGCCTGCTCTTGGGTCTCACCTCCCTGCATCCCAGTGTGGGCGTGGGCTCCGTGGCTATGCTCTGTCTGCTTGGTCTGTATTATCTGGTCAGGGGGCCGGGCCGGGGCCGTCTTCTGGTCGCGGTCGGGTCCATCTTCGCCCTGGCCATGTTCATGAACATCCATTTCATGGCTCCGTTCCTGGCGGACTATCTCGGCAAGGGAGCCATCCGTCACGGGTGGGGGCTGTCGGCCTCTGCCAAGGGCGATGTCACGGTGGACACCGAACTGCCCATGCGCGAGGGATTCCACCAGTCCACCAGCCAACCGGTAGATGCTGTCATACGTCTTGACTTACGTCCTGGCATGGATACCGAATACGCTTTCCCGGCCCCAGGGGGCATGCGTCTGGCCTGGATAGCGGCGTCCATGGTCCTGGCCGGGATGGCCTTGTGTTCATTTCTGGCGCGCCGAGGCAGAGACGAGGTTCCCGGGCTTTTCGTGGTGGCGGTCACCGGTGTGCTCCTGGTGTGCGGTTCCCGGACCCCTTTCGGAATCGTCTTCTATCAATGGCTGCTCAAAGGGTTCGTGCCCATTCTTTTTGCGGCTTTTTCCAACACCACCAGATGGCTGCCGCTCATTGTCACAGCGTATGCCCTTCTTGCCTTCCAGCTGCCCCAGGCCTGGGAGGAGAGAGGGATCAGGCGTCCCTGGCTGCTTCGGCTGGGCATGCTCGCCGTGGTTCTTGTCTTCGTTTCTCCATATCTGGGGCAGAAGCTCCTGGATAATTCTCCGAAGGACAAGATCCCCCAACCGCTCACCTTGAAGCAGACTCCCATACACCCCGAGGATGCGGCGGTTTATTGTTTCTTGCGAGACCAGCGGGCGGGCTTCCGGGTGGCCTATCTCCCCCCGGTGGGCATCAGCTGGCCAGGGGACTCCCTGTATGGTTATGAGTGGTCCTCGGCCTACTCGCCGAAGCCGTTTTTCCTGGCCTTTTACAACAACCCCCTGGGCAACGAGATAATTAAGAGCATGTTTGCCGAGCAGCCGAGTCCCCACCTGGACAGGCTCTTCGGCTTGGCGTCGGTCAAGTATCTCGTCTATCCCCGGTACGATTTTTTCATTTCCTACCAGGACTTTCAGCCCGGTTACCGGGCAGAACCGGTTGTGGACGGGTTCAAGAATTACAAGCCTGTTCTGGACAAGGCCTTGGCCCAGCAGGAGGGACTGGTTCTGGAGCGCCGCTTCGAATCAGTTGACCTCTACCGAAATCCGCTGGCTGCGCCCTACGTGATGGCGGCGGATCAGCTGTTGGCCGTGGCCGACGCCTCGGGCAACGGGGCCGACCTGGTGGCCGCTACGCTGCCCGACGCGGTGGGCGTGGACTTGTATAGGCCAGGGCAGACCCTGATATCCGCGGGCAACGATCCCCGCTTCCTGGCTCTCTTGGGACAGGCTATGGGTGAGAGTCGTGACAGGGCCTTTCTTTCGGACCGCTCAGGCAAACGCCAGGCGCTTTTGTACCGGGGCAAGGCCTACCAGCCCCCTGCTGTGGAGTTTCGCAGGGTCGGCCCCACCACATGCGTGGTCAGGCTCTCTGGAGTAACGCAAGGCTTCCCGCTTCTTTTTCAGGAGACGTTCCACCAGGGTTGGCGGGCCTACCTCGTGCCTCTCGAGACGCGTGACTGGCCAAAACCGCAAGCGCTCCTGCCTGAATATAAGATATTCGCTGACAACGAGGAGGACCAAGCCGGACCGGTGGAATTGGCTGATTTCATCGCAAAGGGCTGGGTAAGCACCCTGGGCGACGGAGGGCCGAAGACCAGGAGCACTTCTCAGTACGGTCCAGGCGGAAAAGTGGTCAAGACCAGAACCGATACCTACCAGGTGGATTTCGTTTCCAGGCGTTTTGTGACCAGCCTGCAAAACGATAATCTGCCTGCCCCGCCCATGCGAGCGACCTGGAACGAGGGCAACATTGATCCTGTGGGGTCGGACAAGACGGACTTCAACCCTCTCCTCCCTTCTTCCTGGCGGTCCGAAGGTGCGGATTCGGGCAAAGCTATGCCCTGGCCCGAACTCCTGCACTGGCAGGCCGGTGGATTCGCCAACGCCTGGTGGATTGAGCCCACAATCGTAAAATGCCTCGGCAAGGATGCCAGCCGCTATGTCCGGCCCAACCCCTCGGGAGGGGTGGATATGGACTTCATCATCGAATTCAGGCCGCAGCGGTTCTATATTCTGGGCCTGGTGGTGTCCGGCTCAACGGTGGTCTTGGCCCTTCTGGCGTGGGGAATTCTGCAGGCCAGGGATTGGGCGTTCAGGAGAGATTCTCGTGGCTAGGATGGGCATCATTCCGGCTGATCGTCCCCGCTGGCCATGGACCATGGGCATTACGCTCTTCGGCCTGCTGGCTGCCCTGGCCTGCATGCGCTACCTGGCGTTGCGCTCCACGGTGTTCGACCTGGGAGTGTTCGTCTGCAACTTAACGGCCATGAGCGAAGGCGGTGAATGGTGGAGGGCCTTGAACGGGCATATCCAGCCCGTGCTGTGGGTCTACTCCTGGATGATAAGGCCCTTGCCGGACTGGCTTGCTCCTCTTGGCCTCATGGTCGCCCAGGCGTTCATGCTGAGCCTGCCCTTGCCGTTTCTGGCCTGGCGGTACGGCGTGTTCACCGCACTGGCCTATTTCGGTTACTTTGCTGTCTGGCATAACGGGCTTTTTGATTTCCATCCGGATCACTTGGCTATTCCGATCAGCTTATGGTTTTTTTTCCGGGTACAGGACGAGCGCCCCTGGGCGGCGGCTTTCGCCGCGCTGTGTCTGTGCTTCATCAAGGAATCCTTCGCCATTCAGGCCGCAGCCTGCGGGTTGTACCTTGTTTTCCAGCGCCGTGGCGGAATACCTGGAATGGTTGTTTTTGTCGTTGGCCTTGCCTGGTTCTGGCTCGCCACGGCCAAGCTCATCCCATTCTTCACCATGGATAGCGGAGTGGGTGCGTCCGCCGGGGCATTTGCCTGGATTGGCGGCAGCTCCGTGCTGGGAAAGATCTGGTTCGTGATTACCCATCCGCTGAGCTCTGTTGGGCATGTGCTCGGGGATGTGAAAAAGCTCAAATACCTTGGGGCTTTGCTTGGAGGGTTGGCGTTTCTTCCCCTGCTTTCCCCTGGGCCGCTCCTTGTGGCGCTACCGACCTTGGCCCTGTCGCTTCTTTCCACCCGTCCGGACTATTATTCCATCGCCAACCACTATACCGCCGGTTTGGTTGCTCCCTTGATAATCGCTTTCGCTCAGGCCATCCCCCTGGCCACGGAAGTGGTACACGCCCGTAGAAACCGGGTTGATCGGTGGGCTGGTATCTTGTTTCTGACACTCTTGGCCGGGCACATGACCTTGTCGCCGTCGCCGTTGTCGGTCGGTTTTTGGAAGAACGGGGGGTTCGCCGGCTATTGGCCGGATGCGCGCGACACCCGTATAATAAGGGCCATGGAGAGCATTCTGCCAGACGACCCCGGTGTGGTGGTCGTCACCCAAAATAGCCTGAACTGGGGGAAGGCGGTTTCACGCTATTTCGCGAACAGTTTTCCTTTGGCGGTATTCGAGCCGCATCTGGCGCAGAATTCGGGGCAGGCCACCAGGGCCGACTTCAGACGATTTGTCTTCACTGGAATTAAGCCGGATTTTCCGGTCACGCAGAGTCTGGCCGAATATGTGGTTCTGGACCTCAAAAGACCCTGGTTTGTTGTGGACCTGGGGTGCGGATGGCAAGGCGGCGTATGCCGCGACCAATCCGTAGCCGGTTCTTTCCTGGCGTATGTGGAAAAAACTCGCCAACTCTTCGACACGATACATGAGGACGATGGGTTCTTGATCCTCAAGCGGAGACAGCCATGACGCCGTGGTTGTTTACCAAATCGGAGAAGAGTTTGGCCCGGGAAGGTCTTTCGAAAAAGACAGTGATCCCTCACGGGTTTCTTGCAAAGACGATGAGGCTCTGGAGGCGCCTGCCCCTGGCGTTTCTTCTGCTTGGTTTGTTGACGGGAACTCTTCATTCGGCCCAGTTCGAGGCGCGGCAGTTGGCCCTGCCTCCATCGCTTTGGACTGGGGGGGCCACGTCCGTGAAAGGAGACGTTGCAGGCCGGGTGTCCATGCGTAAGGTGAAGTATTCCCGGGTCCTTTCTGAACGAGGCTTGGAGCTTCCCAAGGAGGCTGCAAGCTGGTCCGGTCAGGCAGGTGTTCGGCGCATGGACTTGGTCAGGCAGGCTTCTGGGGTTACTCTAGGCGGAGTAAACGAAGCCAGGCTGGACTACCTTACCGCAGACCCGGGCAAACCGGGCTGTCTTGGCTTTGCCGTTGAATTGGCAGGGGGAGACTCGCCGGTGGTCTTCGTGTCCGATCCTCTGGAAACCGTGGATCAGCTCACCCCCGAGTGGGCCGACGGACAGGGGAGGGATATGGTGGCAGTGGCCCGCGCCGAGTGGGCTTCCAAAGGTGTCCGATACCAGTTGGGCAGATTTTTGGACCGAGAGCCGGACCAGGTGTGGAGATACTCCCAGGACGGCCTTTCGACCTTCGTGCAGCGCCGCTTCCGGAAAGATCTGCGAGATGTAGGGGCCTTGGACGTGGTATTGCTGCGAGGCCAGGACGTACAGGTAAACCTGGTGGTTTCCTTGGACCAGGAGGGAAAGGGAAAGACCGTTCTGGACTGGTATGCCATACCCAAGCGCACTTTCGAGCTGGGTGATGGCCGAACCATCCTGCGCCTGTATGTGGGGAGACATCTGAGGGACCTGGCCCCAGGGCGGAAAATGGTCCTGCTCAAGGAAATGGCCCTCATGTTTTTCAAAGAGAACCAGGACGATGTGGTCCGCTCCCGCAATGTGGAAAAGGTCATTTTCGTCCCATCAGGCTTGGACGCGAAGGCTACGGAAGCTGGTCTTCCCAGGAATCTCCCGGCCCGTGCCAGGGAGGTCTTCGCGGGCAGGGGAGAACTGGCGGCCAATCTCCAGGAGCTCTCCCAGGCCCCGTGGAAAGATATGCCGCTTGCGGGAGTGTCGGTGCTGCAGTCTCCCCAGGAACCCGCGACTGCTTTTGCTCAGGCCATTGAGTCGGCCAGACTGGTCAATGTGGCTCCGCGCCGGGATGTCCCGGCCCTGTTGGCGGCCACGGCTGAGCGTTGCGCGAGCTTCGGGGCCGCCTTTGATATCGACGACCCAAAAGGACTGGTTGGCCAGTCCCCTTTGTGGGCTCTTGATTTTGGCCCTCTGGCGGGAAATGCCTCGGAATCCGGTGGCGTTGTCACTCCTGCCTGCACCCATAAACTATTTTCGTCTTCGGGGAGGCTCGGCTTCGTATCCGCTACTGACGGTTTGACGGTGGAGAGTTCCGGTGGGGACCTGATCCTGGAGACCGGTGGGGCATTCATTCCCGAACCTGGCAAGGAATACAGTCTGTGGCTGGAGTTGGGGAGGCTCAGGCAGGGGCTTGCTGGAGTTGAGGCCGAGGCCTATGGAGGCGGCAAAAGCGTCAAGGTGGCGGTAAAACCAGGCTTCCCGGCGGTATTCACCTCCCTTCCGGACAAGGTCGAAGGAGTCAGGCTGCGGTTCGCCGCTGGCGGCCCGGAAATGTCCGTAAGCCTGCGCCGTGCGGTGCTGCAAAGCTATGCCAAGGACGCGGCGCGCCAAAATATTTTCTCGGCACGTTACCTTTTTGACGAAACAAGACCCTTAAAGCCCGTACGCTCGGGTAACAGGGGGTTCTCTTTGGAGGTGCCGAAGGGGCCAGCGTTCAGTCCCCAGTGGCTTCTTTTGGATGTAACCGTTCCCCCTTGGTCCATAAATGACAAGCACCCCCAATTGGAGCTCTCGTTTGCTGGGAAACACGCTGTTATCAATATTTCATCCGCGTCTTCTCGGATAGCGGTGTATCTTCCGGGCTTGCAGGGTCCGGATGATCGTACGGAGGGGACGGACTGGCCAAGGATGTCGATCTCCCTCGCGGGGGGGAGAGCAGGGGCGGGGTTGGAGTGTTCAAACGCAGTGTTGTCCGGGCAACGTTTGGCCACCTGGCCGGAGGTGCTAGGGGACGAGCCCCTTCTTGAACTCGCCGGAAAGGCTCGGACACTGGACCATCTGGATTCAAACCAGGCCGCACGAATGGCGGCTCTGGCGAATTGGCTGCCCATGGGTGCCGCTGAAATTCCAGCCGGCTCGGCTTCGGTCAGGTTCATGAAAAATCCCTGGCTGGAAATGGAGGCGCTTCTTTTATCGAACGTCTCAGGGCCGGAGTTGTCAAGCCTGGGCAAAAAGTCGGAAGCTGCTCCAGCCAGACCAGGGAAAAGTGGGAAATGGGTTTTGGTGTTGACCGCGTTGACCGGTGCAACTCTTCTTTGGGGAGCGGTGCGTAGGGGCTACCTAGCCCGAGCGTTCGATATTCTTGCCGAGTGGCTGTCCCACTCGCATGACGCCAAGGGGCACCCTTTGCCCGTCAGGTTCTGGCTGATTGGCGGTGCGGGTGTCGTCGCGTCCGGATTGGTTCTTGGCGCAGAGACTTTTCGCATCGTTGGGATGTTGGGAACGACCCTGGCTGTTCCACTTTGGCGCGCTTTCAAACCCTGGCTGGAGGGACACCTGCCGATTCTGGCCAAGAGCACGCCGGTTTACTATTGCAGCGGCTTTCTGGCGACGGCCTCCCTGGCGGCACTCATCCGTATGGCGGGAATCGCAATGGTGTCCGAACTGCTCGGCCTGTGCGGCCTGTGGCTGTTCTGCGCCGCCCTGGCGACCTCCCTCAAAAGACGCTCGAACTCACTCGGGGGCACCTCGTGAAGCGGTTTCTCAAACAGAATTTTCTCATCCTCGTGCTCATGAACTCGGGCAACATCTTCAACTACCTGTTCCAGCTGACTGCCGGCCGGGCCATGTCGCCGGACGAGTTCGGCAGTTTCAACGCACTCAACTCCTCCACGGTTATTCTTGCGGCTCCAATGGGGATCGTACCGCTTATCATGGCTCGGTTCACGGCCGGTTTCGCTCTGGAAGGGATGGGCCGGGTGAGAGGGCTCTTCGGCAAGGCCATGAAGCTGTCGGTACTGGCAGCTTTGGCGGCTGGCGTGATTGGTTTGGCCTGCGCCTCGCTGCTCCGGGATTTTCTCCACCTGGACTCGATCGGACCGGTGTACGTGATGCTGGGTCTTGTGGTGTTGTCGCTCATGGTGCCGGTCCCCTGGGGGATGCTCCAGGGCTTGCAGCGTTTCACTGGATATGGCTTGGCCGGAGCCAGCAACGCCTGCATCCGCTTCGCGGCAAGTCTGGTCCTGCTGACTTGGTTGGCCCAGGGCGTGACCGGGGCCATGCTCTGCGGCTTGATAGGCATCTTGTTTCAGGCGGGCATTGCTCTCCTATTTCTGAAGGACATCTTCCCCATAAAGCCGGACCCCCTGCCTCATGGGTTCCATAAGGAAGTGGGGAAGTACTCCCTGGCCATGGTCGTGAGTTCCGTGGTCACCATGTGTCTCAATAACCTGGATCTCGTGCTGGTGCGCCATTTCTGCCCTGGCAACGACGCCGGACTCTACGCCACGGCGGCTATCCTCGGGCGCATTGCGTTTTACGGCCCTGCTGTACTGATGAGCGTGCTTTTCACGGAGGCAGCCACGGCTAAAGCCAGCGGGGAGGATGGCGATAAGAGTCTGTGGATGTCCGTGGGCATGACGGTACTCCTGGGCGGCGGATTCGCCTCGGTATGCGTGGCATTTCCGGAGTTGGTGATGCGTCTGCTCTTTGGGGCTCAGTATGTGACAGGAGGCCCCCTGCTGGCTGTGATCGCCCCGGCCATGGCCCTGTTGGCCACAGCCAACGTGCTCTTCGTCTACTCCCAGGCGCGCAACGAGTTCGGCTTCATGTGGGTGCAGGGTTCAGGGGTGGCGCTGTTCGCCACCATGGTCGTCCTGAAGCATGACAACGCGATGCAGGTAGCCTATATGCTGCTCGCATCAGTGGTCTTCATTCTGGTAGCGACTCTCATTTGGTTTTTCCTGAAGGTCCGTCGCGCAAATGCCGCGGTATAGAGGAGAGCAAAGGTGAAATGTTCCGCAGCTGAATTTTACAAGACGATGTGTTCGCTCACCCAGGCCATCCTGTACACCCGCTCCGGGAGCGAGAGCATGGATCTTGCTTCGGGCGTGGCCACTGGAGCCGAATTGATCCAAGAGCGCACCCAGGCAGGGAGCAAGCTCATGTTCATCGGTAACGGAGCTTCAGCGGCAATCTCCTCGCACATGGCAACGGATTTTTGGAAAACCGGCGGAATGCGGGCCATGGCTTTCAACGACTCATCGGGTCTGACCTGCATAGGCAATGATTATGGCTACCAGCACCTCTTTGAAAAACCCGTGGAAATGTTCGCCGACCCGGGCGACGTGCTGGTGGCGATCAGTTCCTCGGGCCGTTCGGAAAATATTCTGCGCGCGGTGGCTGCAGCCAGAAGCAAGAAGTGCCAGGTGTTGACCCTGTCCGGCTTTGAGCCGGACAATCCTCTCCGGGCCCTTGGGGATGGCAACTTCTACGTGCCGGTTCAGTCGTATGGGCAGGTAGAGGTACTGCACCACTCCATCTGCCATTGTCTGTTGGACACCATCGTGGCTACGCGAAGGGGATAGTTCCTAGCCACTGAAGTCTTGCGCCGTACGTGGGAAAATGCCTGTATCAACCCGAGAGCAGGTGGCTGCTGCTTGCGTCATTGCGCACAGTACGGTTACCATGATTTCAGGCGGGACATGTTCCCGCTGTGATTGATCCGAGAGGGGCAGGCGAAGCGGCACAAGTGTTCGAACCAAAGGCTCGGGGAATGGGCAGAGAGGCTACCATACGCTCTGAGATGGAGAGCATTGACGAGGAGACGCTCAAATGGCTCCTCGAGTTCTCCACCTGGAAGCGGCGAAAGACAGAGAATCCCTCGGACGTCAACATCAGGTTTCTGCTCGAGTATATGGCCAAAAGGCTCTATGATTACTATTTCCTCCACCGCAATTACGTTCATCTGGTGCCCATGCTGGAGGCTTACGGAGACGAATTCGGCAACGTTGAAGGCTTAAGCAGGATGATCAAGGATCTAAAGGCCCGATTGTCAGTGGAGTGAGCCCGCTCGCAGTCGGACGATCCTTCCGGTGGCTCAATCCAGGTCCGGGCAAGTGGTGATAATTCCGGGCTGGCTTTGACCACCTTACGAGAGAAATCCGAATAAAAGGACGCAGATGCAAATGAGTTTTCCCGTGAAACGTCTGGCATTTGTCATTGCCGCCCTTGTATTCTCCGGCTGCGCGGCGCGTGGTCCCATGACCGATTCGGAGTTCTTGGGCTTCTGCCATTCCGCGGATAATCGAAGAGGGGGCTGCGACAGCATTGCTCTGTGCGACTCCTACCTGCATGTGGTGGGGGCGCCGCAAGCGGGTTTTCAGCCGTGCATGGCCGGGTGCGAGGAGGTTCGCCTCAAATTGGCGGCTACGTATAGGTCTGGAGCTTGTGCGGGTGTATTGCGTAACGCCAACGACTGGTGCAACAGGTACTGCCGCACGCTTTTTCCCGACTAAGACAATAGCCCTTTCGACAAACGCGCTTTAAGATTCTTAATTAAAGCCCGCCCAACAATACGGATACCCTCACACAAAGCATGAATACGGCTTTTCGTGAGTTACGTCTCTCTTTTGTTTTCTTTCAAAGTGAATCGTAGGGAAAAGCGTGGCTGTTTAGTCGCCCACCAAGGCCTGGAGAGCGGCAAAGCTGCCTTCCAGTGTTTCAGACTGGGCAACATGCTGCTGGAGATAGTCGCGGATGGGGCCGATCATCTGCAGGGCCTGATCGATCTCCTGGCTGGCTCCAGCCTGGTAGGCGCCGATGTTCACCATGTCCTCAACACGCTTATAGGTGGCAAGCATTCGGATGAATGTCCGCCCGGCTGCAATGGCCTCGTCGGGGGCGACGTCTGTGCGCAGACGGCTTATGCTCTTCAACACGTCGATGGCCGGGAAGTGTCCCTGGTCGGCCAGTTCGCGCGTGAGCACGATATGCCCATCCAGGATGGAGCGGGTCGCATCGGCGATGGGTTCGTTGAAATCGTCACCATCCACCAGCACGGTGTAGATGCCGGTGATGGAACCTACGGTGTTACGCCCGGCGCGTTCGAGCAGCTTCGGAAGGTGGGCGAAAACAGAAGGAGTGTAGCCCCTGGTGGTTGGCGGTTCGCCCGCAGCCAGACCCACTTCGCGGCCGGCCATGGCGAAACGTGTCACGGAGTCCATCATCAGGATGACGTCGCCGCCCTGGTCGCGGAAGAACTCGGCCATGGCCGTGGCGGCGTAGGCGGCGCGCATGCGCACCAGCGGGCTCTGGTCCGAGGTGGCCACAACCAGTACGGATCGGGCCAAGCCTTCTGGCCCCAGGTCCTTCTCGATGAATTCCAGGACTTCCCGGCCACGTTCGCCTATAAGCCCAATGACGTTCACATCCGCCTTGGTGTTGCGGGCGATCATGCCCATGAGCGTTGATTTGCCAACCCCGGATCCGGCCATGATTCCCACACGCTGACCCTTGCCCAGGGTCAAGAGACCGTTGATGGCCCGTACTCCCACGTCCATGGGTTCTGTGATGCGGGGTCTGGCCAGCGGGCTGGGCGGATCGCCGTAGAGCGGGTAGTAGCGCCTGGGGTCGATGGGGCCCTTGTCGTCGATGGGGTTGCCGAAGGCGTCAATGGTGCGGCCCAAAAAACGCCTACCCACTGGCAACAGCGGGGGGGTGGCCGTGTTCTGGACCAGACAGCCCTGGCTTATGCCACGCAGGTCGCCGTAGGGCATGAGCAGGCAGGAGTCGTCGCGAAAGCCCACCACCTCGGCGGGCACTCCCTCATCGTGTCCTCCCTCGCCAAGCAGCCGGCAGACGGCTCCCAAAGGGGCTTTGATTCCTTTGCCTTCAGCGATGAGGCCAACAACTTTGCTTACCTTGCCGTAGGTGCGGACCGGTTCCAGACCCGAGAGCAGTGAAATGCAGGCAGGGGCGTCCATTCCTACGGCTGCCCATCGTTGAATTCGACCCGGTCCAGAAGGTCGGAAATCTGTTCAAAGCGGGTGTCCAAGGTATTGTCCACCATGCCTGCCTCGGACTCCAGGCGGACTCCGCCCGGGGCCATGTTGGGATCGGTCTTGATCCTCCAGGCGCCAAGCGTGGGATGGACCTTTTTGGCTTCCTCCAAAAGCTGGGCGGTGGCCGCTTCATCGCTTGGGTTCACCAGGATGGTAAACCCGGCACGGGTGTCCAGCAACTCAATGGCCTGATCCATGAGGTTGCCCAGAATTTCATGATGTCGCAGGGAAAGCTCGGTATGGAGTGTTTTTTCCACAGCGAGCTTGAGTAATGATGCGAACTCCTGGCGATGTTTGCCCCAAAGAGCCTGCCGCTCCTTTTCAAGGCTCTCAAGCAGTCCGGCCAGATTCGCGCCCATGCCGGCAAGTTCCGCCTGGCAGGCCTGGCGGGAATCGGCCAAACCTTGCGCAAGGCCTTCCTGGCGGGCTTGTTCGCGTATCACTTCAGCTTCCGCCATGGCCTGGCCAAGGATGTCCTTGGCCTTGGCTTGGGCCTTGGCCCGGACTCTGGCCCAGAAGGCCAGCTCGGTCTGCTCGTCCAGCACCTGGATCTTGGTGCCTTCAATCTCGTGAACGGTCATCTCGGACGGGCCGGCGGACCCAACGCTCATGACCACCCGGGCGTTTCCGGGCAGGAATGCGCCGGTTTCAACAGTGTCCTGGTTAGATGAAGACATCGCCGCCGCCTCTGCCGATGGCTATCTTGCCTTCGGCTTCCAGCCTTCTCACGGTCTTGACCACGTTCTGCTGGGCAGCTTCCACATCGGCCAGGCGAACCGGGCCCATGATCTCCAGGTCTTCCCGGATCATGGTGGCGGCACGCTCGGAGAGGTTCTTGAAGAACTTGTCCTTCAAGTCGTCGGAGGCGCCCTTGAGTGCCTGGGTGAGTTCCTCGTTGGAGACTTCCTTCAGGAGTTCGCGGATGGAGCGGTCGTCCATGGCCTTGATGTCCTCGAACACGAACATGAGGTTGCGGATGTCCTCGGCCATCTGCGCCGATTCCTCTTCGATCTCGGAGAGGACTTCCTCTTCGGTGGCGCGGTCCACCGAGTTGAGGATTTCGGCCACGGCCGGCACGCCGCCCACTTTCTTGCCTTCCTTGCCACCCATGGCGATGAGCTGGCTTTGCAGCACCTTGTCCACTTCCACCAGCATCTCTTCGGCAACGGCTTCCAGGCGGGCCAGGCGCATGAGCACTTCGGCCCGTACGCCTGACGGCAGGTTCTGTAAAAGTTCCGCCGCCTGGTCCGGATGGAGGTGGCCAAGGATGAGGGCCAGGGTCTGCGGATGTTCGCTCCTGAGTATCTGGGCCAGTATGCGCGGAGAGACATTCTCCAGCTCCTGGAAAGGCGTTGGGCCGGAGGCGATCTCCAAGGAATCCAGAATGTACTTGGCTGTGTCGGCGTCGAGGGATTTGCCGAGCATCCGCCTGACTGTGTCCGGACCGCCGACGAGCATGTCCAGCCCGTACTGCAGGGACTCGTTGAACTCCTTGAGCACCTCTTCGACGCCTTCCTTTTCCACGGTGTCGATTTCGAGCATGGCTTTGGAGATGCGGGCGATTTCGCCGCGATCCATGCGCTTGAACACCTCGGAGCAGAATTTGTCGCCGAGCGCCAGGCAGAGCACTGCGGTCTTTTGCGGTCCGTTCAGGGCCATGATTTATGCGGCCTCCTGCTTAAGCCATCCACGCAGGACCAGGATGGCCTGCTCCGTGTTTGTTTCGAACAGCTGCTGCGCCAGGGCCTTGGCGTTCTCAAGCCGTTTGGAGATCTCCAAAAGTTCCGTTTCTTCCTCTTCCGGCTCCGCCAGGGCGATGCGCCTCTCGGCTTCTGGCAGACGGCTGATCTGCTCGATCTCCTCGCGGGTGACCCTGGGGCGAATGAGAGCCATGACCACGGGCCTGACCACCAGAATCAGGAAGAGGAACACCAAGAAACCGTTCAGGAAGGGCTTGCCCAAACGCTGGGCGTATTCCAGCATGTTCTGGGTGAGGCTTGGCTCGCCCATGATCTCCCGGTCACCGAAGGACATGCAGCTCACTTCGATGGAGTCGCCCCGCTTGGAGTCGATGCCCACGGCTTGGGCCACGGCCTGCTTGATGCGCTCCAGGTCTTCAGCCGGCCTTGGAATGAACTTCGGCTCCTTGCTGTTCGGATCCTGAACGTAGTCCACGATAACCGCGACGCTCAAACGCTGCAACTCCCCGGAAGGCGCGACGACTTCCTGCTGCTCGGCGTCGATCTCGTAGTTGGTGATGCGCTTTTCGGAGTTCTGGTCCACCTTGTTCTGGGTGCCGGTGAATCCGTCGCCCCGGAAGTTTGTTTCCGGAACCGATCCGTCCACGTTTGCCTTCTGGTTGGTGGAGGATTCTTCCCGGGTCTCGGAACGGACCACGGTCTTGTTGGGATCGAAGGACTGGCGCTTGGTGACCCGCTGGGAGAAGTCCAGGCTGGCGGAGACCTTGGCAATGGACTTCCCGCCGCCCACGATGGGGGTCAGGAGCTCTTCAATACGGCGTTCGACGTTCTGCTGGTAGTTGTTGCGGAATTCGAACTGGGTGCTGGTGAGGCCGTCTATGCTCTGGCCATCTTTGGCCTGGAAGACGATCTTACCTGCGGTGTCGGTGATTGTGACCCGGTTCGGCTCCAGACCTTCGACACTCATGGCCACGAAATTGACGATGCCCTGGATTTGTTTTTGCTCAAGCTTGGCACCGCTTTTCAAAGTGAGCACCACCGAGGCGCTGGGCTTGCGCTGCTCCTCGATAAACAGGCTCTTCTGGGGCAGCACCAGGTGGACCCTGGCCTTTTCCACCTGTGGGAATTCAGAGATGGTGCGCGAGAGTTCGCCCTGAAGGGCCCGCTGGTAGTTGATTCTCTGCACGAAGTCGGTCTGCCCAACCTTGGTTTCGTCAAATATCTCATAGCCAAGCCCGGCGCCTCGCAATTTGCCCTCACCCGCCACCTTGAGTCGAGTCTCGCTGACCTGGTCGACCGGGACCAGCACGGTCTGGCCGCCATCTTCAAGCTTGTAGGGTGTCTTGTTGGCTTTTAAGAGCTCCATGACCCGGTTGGCGTCGTCCTGGGAGAGCTTGGTGAAGAGCACCTTATAGTCGGGCTGGTTGATCCACACGATCATCAGCACGAAAGCCGACACCACCGAAACGGCGATGCCTGCGAAAAGTATCTGCTGGGCCAGGGTGCGGCCTGACCAGAAGCGGGTGGCCTGATCCAGAAGGGATTTGAGGGCGACGGGCATGACGGGCTCCTTGCGTTACCAAGCTAGAAAGGCATTTTCACCAGTTCTCTGTACATTTCCAGAACCTTGTTGCGCACGCTCGAGGTCATGGACATGGCCAGGCCGGCCTTCTGCAACTGGATCATCAGTTCATGGACGTTCTGGTTTTCGCCCGTGGCGAAAGAGGCCACCATCTGGTCCTTCTTTATCTGCTCGGCGTTGACTTCAGCCACGGAATTCTTGAGGGAATCAACGAAACTGGTTTTCTTTGTGCCGGTTCCGAAGGCTTCGGCGACTTTCTTCTCGACACCGGCCACGCCCTGGGTGGTTTGGCCCATGGCGGCGCGGTAGGCGTTTATAGCGACGGGATTGATGGCCATGGTCATGTCTCCTAGCGGCTGATTTCAAGGGCTTTGTTGTACATGGCCTTGATGGTGCTGATGGTGGAGGTGTTCGCTTCGTAGCTGCGGCTCACCTGGATCATGTTGGTCATTTCTTCGACCACGTTGATGTCGGGATATTGAACATAGCCGTTCTGGTCCGCGTCGGGATGCCCGGGTTCGTATACCTGCTTGGTGGGGCGGTTGTCGTTGACGATTCCGGTAACGCGCACGCCTTGAAGATCCTGGGTGAGGGCAGCGTTCATGGCCTTGCCGAACGGGGTGACCTGGGTGGACTCAAGGGCCACGGACTTGCGCTGGTATGGACCCTCCCCATTGGCCGTGCGCGTTGTCTTGGCGTTGGCCAAGTTCATGGCGATCACGTTCATGTAAGTGCGCTGGGCGGAAAGCGCCGAACCGCCGATGTCAAGTGCGGTCATGAAATCCATGGCTACTTACCTCCTTCCTGAATGATCTTTGTGATGCCTTCGAATCCCTTTTGCATCACAGTGGTCAGCGCGTTGTACATCAGGGAATTCTTGGCCATGGTGGACATCTCCTTGTCCATGTCCACGGCGTCGGCCCCGTAGATGGTGCGGGGCTTGAATTCCTTGGCAACGCTGCCTTCGAACCCCTGTGCGTTGAATGCCACTGGGATGTGCTTGGTGTTGGTCCGGGTCAGGGCTCCGCGCATTTCGGCGGTGCCCACGGCCTGCTGGAGGGCGTTCTCGAAGTCGAGAGTGCGGGCCTTGTATCCAGGGATGTTGATATTGGCCAGGTTGGACATGACGAGGTTTTGACGCTCCAGGCGCATGTCCATGACTTTGGCGAGCAGATCCGTATTCGTTCCATATATGCCCGGCATGGCGTAACTCCTTGCGTGGCGGCCATTTTTGCCGGGTGGGTTCCACCTGGCGCGGGCCGTCTCGGCACATCCACAAGCAACTCCTGTTCCAATGATGTAATACAATGAAATTAAAGCATAATTTATGGTCAGGCCACAGCGGCCCGTTTTCTGCTTTCTTTAAGGAAGAAGGTCAGACAAAGGGAGGAAATTGCCTGAACAGTATGTTGGCACGCATGTTGCTTAACGAATCTCGCCGGTATGCCTTTCCCCGGGAGGGAATTTGTAGGGAGCCGGCTTGGAAGGGGAGACAGGAGGCCAGGAGGGCCCTCCTGACGCGAAAGCGAATCGACGGACACCTTGCACTGGAGAGATTATTGGCAAGGCAGTCCATGTACCGGAGGGGACAGTCATGAGCGGCCATTTAGACTACGAAATCAACAAGGAACTCGGTGAGTGCTACTTGTTCATGGGCGACCTGGACAAGGCCGAAGAGTACTACCAGAAGGCCATGAACTCCAACGGCGTCCATCCAGACCCGTACATGGGGTTGGCCACAATCGCCGTGCACCGCGGGGAGCTGGACAACGCCTACGCGTTCTACCGCAAAGCGGCCAACGTCGAGGCCAGCGACAAGCCGTTGTCGGGCATGGCCATGATCGAGATGGAGCGGGGCGAGCACGCCAAGGCATTCGACCACTTCTCTCAGGCGTTGGAACACAACCCGGAGAACATGGTGGCGCTCTACAGCCTCATCAGGCTGGGCCACGCCATCGAGCGGTTGGACGAGGTGGAGCCTCATCTCGAGAATTACCTGGCCATCGATCCCTTGAAGCACGACATCAGGTACGCCCTGGCAGGCTGCCTGGTGAAGGCCGGCCGCGACGCCGACGCCAAGGCCCAGCTGGATAAGATCCTGGAGCACGAACCGGGCCATGCCTGCGCCGTGGAACTCAAGGACCACCTGGAAGCCAAGGCTGCCTAGGGCGGAAAATTTCGACCAATCTCCCCTCCCCCATTGGTTCCCGGTCCGGTCCGCTCCCGGCGGCCGGACCGGGAATCAACCTAATAACAGAGGGGAGGAAGGAACTTGGTTGCAAAGCGTGGGCTATTTTGGCACTGCCAAGCCAAACAAGCGAGGCAGCCATGGATCTATTGCCCATTCGCAGGGCCATTCTTTCCGTCACTGACAAGTCGGGTCTGGCAGAGTTTGCCGCATTTCTTCACGGGAACGGCGTTGAGCTGGTTTCCACCGGCGGCACCAAGAAAGCCATGACAGACGCCGGGCTTCCGGTCACGGCCGTTGACAAGGTCACCGGTTTCCCAGAAATGCTGGGCGGCCGGGTCAAAACCCTGCACCCCAACATCCACGCCGGCATCCTCGCCGACAAGGACAATCCCGAACATCTGGACACGCTTGAGAAATTCAAGCTCAAGCCCTTCGACCTCATCTGCGTCAATCTCTACGACTTCGCCAAGGCAGCTCAGGCCAAAGCCTCCCTCAAGGACGCGGTGGAGCAGATCGACATAGGCGGTCCCACCATGCTGAGGGCTTCCGCCAAGAACTTTCATTCCATCCTGGTTGTTCCCTCCCCCGAATACTACGGGCGCATTACCGATGCCCTCAAGGCCAACGGCATGAGAGCTCCTCTCGCGTTGCGCCACGAGATGGCTGTGGAGACCTTCAAGGCCACGTCGGCTTACGATGCAATGATCGCAGGATACCTGGGGCAGGCGTAGTCAAAAAACCTGAGGATGCCTCCGGCGGCCAAAGGAACGTTGTTCCTTTGGAATCCTGTGTTGCTTCGTATCGATCGATGCGAAGCAAGCTGTGAATGCGTAGAGGCGGGAAGCGCGGCTTTGCGTGCTTCCCGCCTCTTGCGTGTTATATCGTTGGTTGGGGATCCATCCTGGTCTCAGGACCGCTCACGAATCCCACGAAGCAGTTGCCGGGGGGCGGTCGCTATTGCTTGGCCGATAGGATGTCCGAGGACACCTCGGTGACGTTTGCGGTGCCGGTGAGCAGCATGGCCGAGACCAGCTCGCTCTGCATCTTCTGGAGCCAGGCTGCCACACCTTCGACGCCTCCGCCGAAAGCAGCGACGGCCATGGGGCGGCCCACCAGGGCGGCGTCGGCTCCCAGGGCCAGGAGCTTGAGCACGTCGGCGCCAGTACGCACGCCGCCGTCAGCCAGGATAACGGTGCGTCCCTTCACCTTGGCGGCGATGTTGGGCAGCACCTCGGCGGCTCCTGGGGTGTGGTCGAGCACGCGTCCGCCGTGGTTGGAGACCACGATGGCGGCGGCTCCAGCGCTGACGGCCAGTTGGGCCTCGTCCGGGGTCATGATGCCCTTGACGATGAAGGGCAGGTTGGTGGAGGCGGTGATCTCCTTGAGTTCCATGAAGGTCTTGGGACCCACGGGCTGGCCTTTGAGGGCCATGGTGATGAGCCCGGCCCCGTCCACATCCATACCCACTGCCACGGCCTTGGCGGCTTCGGCGTCGCGGATGAGGGAGAGCACTGCGTCCTGGGCGCGGGGTTTGATGAAGGGGATGCCATGTCCGTCATGGGCGGCGATGGCCTTGAGGCCTCCCGCGTACATGGCGGGGTCGGCCCCGTCGCCGATCATGCCCATGGTCCCTGCGGCTTCGCAGCCGGCGATGATGATCTCGCTGTAGACGTCCTCGGCAAGCTTGCCGCCCATGTTATAGACCACTCCCGTCATGGGAGCCGCCAGAATGGGCAAGGACAGGGTCCTGCCGAACAGGGTGGTGGACGTGTCGGCTTGCTTTACCCCATGGATGGTGCGCATATTGAGCCGCCAGGACTTGAGAGCCTCAAGGTTGGCGAAAAACGCGGAGCCGGAGCCGGCCCCGCCCATGCCCGGCACTTCTCCAGCGCAGGCCCGGCCGTCGCAGACCGGACACACCCGGCAGTATCCCTTCATTTCCTCTCGTGCCTTCTTGCGAAGAGCGGCCAAATCCATATCTCGAACCTCCGTTTTGGGCGATTAAAAGACTAGATCAGTGCATGGGTATGTCACTGGAAGGTTTTTTTGATTTTCTCAACAGCAAAACCGCTGGAATGCATACCAGGGCGAGAATTCCGAGCAAGCGAAAATTATCGATATAGGCCTTCAGGGTGGCCTGCTGGCCTAAGAGTCCCTGGAGAACGGCCAGGGCCCGTGTCTTGGCCAGAACCGGGTCGCAGCTCTGGGCCATGAACGCGGTGATGTTCTGGAGATACTCCTGGAACAGGGGGTTGGTGGCGTTCATGTTGGCGCACAAGAGGGTCTGATGGGTTTGCGCGTCACGAGCGAGCAGAGTGGTGACTATGGAGATGCCGATGCCGCCACCGATGTTGCGCATCAGGTTGAAGATGCCCGAGGCGTTCCCCATCCGCTCCACAGGCAGCCCCCCCATGGCGGTGGTGTTCAGGGGGACGAAGATGAGCCCTAGGGAAAGGCCCATGATAACATTGGGCCAGGTAAACTGGGATTGGGTGATTTCCAGGTTGATGCCGGTGAAGTGCAAGGATGACCCGGCCAGAATAACGAAGCCCGTGCCGATGAGAATTCTGCTGTCCACTTTGCCGATGAGTTTGGCCACGATCATCATGGAGAAAACGGCCCCAATGCCACGCGGACTCAATGCCAGGCCGCTGTCCAAGGCCGAATAGCCCATGAGGCCCTGCAAAAAGAGCGGCTGCAGCGTGATGGTGGCGTAGAGCACCATGCCTAAAAGGGTCATCATGGCTGTGCCGATGGCGAAATTGGCGTTTTTAAGGACTCGCAGGTCCACGATGGGGTGCTCAGCCTTGAGCTCCCAGATAATGAAGGCGACCATGGAGACGAATGAAATCAGCGAGAACCAGACTATCCAAGGTGCTTCAAACCAGTCTTCGCGTTGGCCTTTGTCCAGAACGATCTGAAGGGTGGCCAACCAGAGGGCCATGATTGCGAAGCCGATATAGTCAACGCCGCCGGCCTTGTCCCTGGCTTGCTTGAGATAGGGCGGATCCTCTACGAAAGCCTGGCACATGATGAAAGCCAGCACCCCGATGGGCAGGTTGATGTAGAACATCCAGCGCCAGGAATAGTTGTCCGTCACCCAGCCGCCCAGAGTGGGCCCGATGATCGGGGCCACAACCACGCCCAGGCCGAAAATCGCCATGGCCACGCCCCTTTTTTCCGGCGGAGCGCTCTCCATCAGAATGGACTGGGAGAGCGGCTGAAGCGCCCCGCCCGACGCACCCTGAAGGATGCGGGCTATTATGAGCATGGGCATGCTGGTGGCTGCTCCGCACATGGCCGATGCCAGGGTGAAGAGCACCACGCAGGTCAGCAGGAAGCGTTTGCGGCCGAACCGTACGGCGAGCCAGCCGGTCATGGGGAGTACTATGGCGTTGGAGACCAGATAGCTGGTGAGCACCCAGGTGGCCTCGTCCTCGCTGGCGGAGAGGTTGCCGGCCATGTGGGGCAGGGCAACGTTGGCCATGGTGGTGTCCAGCACCTCCATGATGGTGGGCAGCATGACCGACATGGCAATGACCCAGAGGTTGACAGAGGGACGCCAGGGGGGATTCACCTGGGACATTGCCTAACGGACCCGAACCTTTGGGACCACAGACATGCCCGGTGCCAGGTGCATGCCGGACTCGGCAGGAAGCAGGTCGAACACGATTTTAACAGGAACTCGCTGCACCACTTTCACGTAGTTGCCGGTGGCATTTTGCGCCGGAAGAAGGCTGAATGCCGCACCTGTGCCGGCCTGGAGGCTGTCCACATGGCCCGTGAAATGGTGGTCCGGATACGCGTCCACGGACAAGTCCACCCTCTGGCCCGGGCGCATGCCCTTAAGCTGCGTCTCCTTGAAGTTTGCCACAACCCATATCTCGTCCTGGACCAGGCTCATGATGGCCTGTCCCACCTGCACGTAGTCGCCCGGCTCCACGGACTTTTTGGTCACCCGCCCGCTTACCAGCGCTTTGATCTCCGAGTAGGCCAGATCGAGTTTGGCCTGTTCCAGCGCGGCCTGATTCTTTTCCACTACAGCCTGCGCGGTTTGGATCTGGGTTGCTGCCAGGGCCGCCTGCGCTTCGGCCGCAGCGATGCGTTTGTGGGCTGCCTGGAGCGCGGAAGACGTTGTGCGCGAAAGAGTGTCCGCATTGTCCTTGGCCTGCTGGGAAACGGCTCCGCTTACCACGAGCTTATTGTAGCGGGTCAGATCCGTGGAGGCGTTGGCCGCCTGGGCCTGGGCAGACGCAGCGTCCGCCTTGGCCTGTTCAACAGCCGCCACAGCCGCAAGATGCTGGGATCTGGATTCCTTGAGCTTTTGTTCAGACTCGTTCAGGTTGGCCAGGGCCTGGTCTCGCTTTACCAGGAAAGTGGCGGGATCAAGCCGGACGAGAAGATCGCCGGCAGCGACCTTTTGGTTGTCCGCAACACGTACTTCAAGAACCCGGCCTGCCACCTGGGAGGAGACAGAGGTAACGCGCCCGGTGATGAAGGCGTCGTCGGTGGTCTCGTATGCCCGGGCCTGCCACCACCAGACTCCAGCACCGGCCATTGAGGCCGCCCCCAGCAGGATGAGAATCAGCGCCGTGGCCTTCCTGGGTTTAGCGACGCTCCCATTGGAAGCAGCGCTCACGGGGGAGCTAGACGTGTCTTTCATCACTTGGCAGCGTCCTCCGCACACATCCCGGAGTCGAGGCGCACCTTGGAAAGGAGGGCAATAAGGGTGTTGAGCTCATCTTCCGAAAGGCCATTCATTACCTCGGCATGTTGCTTGAACAGGCCAGGGAGCACCTCGTCCAGAATTTTCTGGCCTTCCTCGCACAATCCGATGCGCACGATGCGCCGGTCAGCCGAATCCTCCATGCGCTCGACAAGGCCATCCCGGACCATGCCCGAGAGCACTGCCGACACGGTGGGAGTGGTGACTCCAGCCATTTCGGCAAGTTTGCAGACCGGGACAGGCCCATCCACTCGGCTTAAAAGACCAAGAATCATGAATCGGCCGTATGACAATCCGAGCTTTGCCAGTTTGCGCTCCGCGCAGTGGTGGAGAATGGTTCCAGTGCGCAGGACGTGCAAATAAGCCTCGGTCACGAGGATGTTCATGGTTGGGTAGCGGGCGGCCTTCTCAAGAAGGGTTTGGTAGCTGGGAAGTTCTTTGATGATCATGCGTTCCTCCGCATTGGTTAGCCGCCTAATAATTAGGCTTCTAATGGGTGTAAAGTGGAAAATACACTTCCTTGTGGAAATGCGAGAGGAGAAAGTTACGAAGGCTAATGAATTCAGAAGGAAAAGCGGGAGAGGTCCTTTGGTGAAAGTGGTTGCCGGAAGGCGGGATCATTCCAAAGGACGTAAGAGAAGGGTGGATGCGAAAAGAGTTAAAACCCCTGTTCCAGGGGAGGATTGACGAGGGCGCAGTCAAGAGCCCCTGCCAGGGGGACTTTTGCGGGCAGGATGCGCACCTTGCGGCCTTCGAGTCGAATGCGGTCGGTGGCCAGCCACTGGAGGGCCTGGGGCAGAACGCGGTGTTCGAATTTGAGGATGCGGTTGCCCAGGGAGTGTTCGTCGTCATCTGGGTAGGCCGGGACAACCGCTTGGACGATCACCGGGCCATGGTCCATGAGCTCGTCCACGAAGTGAACGGTGCATCCAGAGACGGTTACGCCATACTCCGCGGCGTCACGTTGTCCGTGCACGCCGGCAAAGCTTGGCAGCAGGGCGGGATGAACGTTTATCACTCGCCCGTGGAAAGCGCTCAGGAATTCGCCGGAGAGCATGCGCATGAACCCCGCCAGCACCACGGCCTGGGCTCCAGCTTCCGTGATGGCCCGAATCATGGCCCGGTCGAACTCCAGGCGGTCAGGATACTCCGCGTGTGGTATGCAGATGTGCGGGAGATTGTGGTTCTTGGCCCGCTCCAGGCTGTAGGCGTCAGGCTTGTTGGAAAGCACCAGGACGATCTTCGCCTCCAGAACGCCGGCCTCGATATGGTCGATTATGGCCTGCAGGTTCGATCCTGAGCCGGACACCAGAACGGCGATGGGAAGCCCCACGATCAGACCTCTGACGCTGTTCGGGCCAAGGCCGCAGCCAGGGCCGGGATGGTATAGGCCTCGGGCTGGATGTCGGGCTCGAAACCGTGCTTCTTAAGCGTGGCCGATGTGATGGGCCCGATACAGGCGATCTTCACTTTGGTGCGTAGCGGGGCCAGACGTGTGGCTGGGATCATTTGGAAAAAATTGTCTACTGTGGAGGAGCTGGTGAAGGTGAGATAGTGGATCTCGCCTTCCTCTATGGCCGCGATAACCTCGTCAGGATCCTGCTCGGCCAGCTTGGTCTCATAGACCGGCAGCACCTCCACCTGGGCACCGGCCCGGGACAGCTCCTCGGGCAACACTTCCCTGGCCTGCGCGGCGCGGGGTATGAGCACCTTCTTGCCGCCTATCTGCAGGGCCAGAAGACCTTCCACCACGGACTCGGCGATGTACTTCTCGGGGACAAAGTCGGCCCTGATGCCACGTTCGGCAAGGGCTTGGGCGGTGGCCGGTCCGATGGCCGCCACCTTGAGGCTGCCGAAGGCCCGCGCGTCCAAGCCCATGGCAGAAAGCTCGTGCCAGAAGTATTTGACCCCATTGACCGACGTGAAGACGATCCAGTCGAAGCAGGCGAGCCTGCCTGCCGCTTCACGCACGGGCGTGGTATCCACCAGGGGAACAACGTCAATGGTGGGATACTCCCAGGTGCAGGCGCCCATGTCCGCGAGGGTCCGTACCAGATCGCTGGCCTGTTCGCGTGAACGGGTGACCACCACACCTTTGCCCAGCAAGGGGCGCTTTTCGAACCAGTTGAGCTTGTCGTGCAGTTGCACAACGTCTCCAACCACCAGCAACGAAGGAGACTTGAATCCTTGCTCCTTGGCATCCCGGGGAATATCCGCCAGGGTGGAGACCATGGACCGATGGTGGCACGTGGTGCCCCAGCGCACCAAGGCTGCCGGGGTCTTGGGGTCGCGTCCGCCTTCGATGAGACGTCGGGAAATGTCGGGCAGGTTCTTAACCCCCATGAAGAAAATCAAAGTGGACGCAGCCTGGGCCAGGGCTGGCCAGTTGTGGGCGGATTCGTCCTTGGTGGGGTCTTCGTGGCCGGTGATGAAGCTTACGGAGGAGGCGAACTTACGGTGGGTGATGGGTATGCCGGCATAGGCCGGGGCAGCCACGGCGCTGGTCACGCCAGGGATTACTTCGAAGGTGAGCCCTTCTTCCAACAATTCCTCGGCTTCTTCCGCACCGCGGCCGAACACATAGGGATCTCCACCCTTGAGGCGGGCCACCACCTTGCCTTCTTTGGCCTTGGCCACCAGGAGCTTGTTGATGTCGCCCTGGGCCAGGGTGTGGTCTCCGCCCTTCTTGCCCACGTAGATGACCTCGGCGTCGGGGCGCCTAAAGTCCAGAAAGGCCTTGTTGGCAAGATAGTCGTAGACCAGCACATCGGCGGTCTCCAACACGTGCTTGGCTTTTAAAGTGATAAGTCCCGGGTCGCCGGGTCCCGCGCCGATGAGGTAGACGTTGGGCATATGTGTAAGCCTTGAAGCGGTTAGCGTTTGTCCTGCTCGAACACTGCTTTGGCAGTGGCCAGGGCGTTGAGCGAAGCCGGGAATCCGGCGTACCCGGCGATCTGCATGAAGATTTCCGCGATCTCCTCAGGAGTAAGGCCGATGTTCAGGGCGTTGCGCACATGGGCGGCCAGTTGTGGCTGGGCATGCCCAAGAGCGGCTATGGCCGATAGGGTCACCAGCATTCTGTCGCGAATGGACAACCCTGGTCTTGCGTAGACGTCGCCGAAAAAGCCCAGGATGATGTCCGTCATGCCCGGGGCCACATCCTCGAACATGGCACGCAGACGCTCTTCGTTGCCGGTATCGAGCCGGGCCAGGATGTCCCGGCCCTTTTCGATGCGATCACCGTCCACGCGCGATTATTCCTCGCGCAGGCAGCTGTTGATGGTCACCGGGTCCACGGGCACGTCGTCATGGAAGCCGGCGCGGCGGGTGCGGACCTTGCGGATCTTGTTCACCACGTCCATGCCGTCCACCACCTTACCGAACACGCAGTATCCCCAACCGTCGGGTGTCTTGGACTTGTGGTCCAGGAAGGCGTTGTCGGTCACGTTAATGAAAAACTGGGCGGTGGCGCTGTGGGGGTCCATGGTGCGGGCCATGGCAATAGTGCCGGTGAGGTTTTGCAGGCCATTGTCCGCTTCGTTGATGACCGGGGCGTTGGTGGGCTTTTCTTTCATGGTGGCGTTCATGCCGCCGCCCTGGATCATGAAATTCTCGATGACCCTGTGGAAAATGGTGCCCTCGTAGAAACCGTCATCTACGTATTTCAGGAAGTTGGCCACAGTGGCCGGGGCTTTGTCGGGATAAAGCTCAATGGTGATAAGGCCCATGGAGGTTTCCATCAGAACCATATGCGTGCGCTCCTTGCGGGGGATTTCTTTGTCCGCGCCGAATATCCCACATCAAGCAATGAGTCCATCCCTGGGATGAGAGGGACGAAGATTACTAAAATTGTAAAAAACGATGAATTTTGCGGACAGGCCTCGCTAGGGTGTGGTTAACGAATAGTTCTTAATAAGGAGAGAATAATGACCAAGGCTACATGGGAATAAGTGTTCGAGTACGCGTCCATGCCGGTTCACGGCACGCTTTCGCGTAAACTGCGCAAGGGCCTCAAGATACAAATCAACGAGGGCAAGGTCTACGAACAGGCCACTTTGTTTCTGGGTGAGGAATTCCTGCGTGTTACTGAGAAGTCAGGCAAGGAATCCATCAACACCTACTATGGCTGGGAAAAGCTGACCTGCGTGCGGACCATCGAGAGACTGAGGAATAGGCAGTCCATTCATGGTCGGTAAATATGGCCTCCTCTGCCTAAGCGGGTCATGCAGCCCGGCCATGGAAGTCACTGTTCTCTGCTTTGCTACGCGTTTAGTCCGGATATTTCCAGGCTGGGTCTCTGGGGTTCGTTTCCGGCCCGGGTCTTTTTCTGTCGGGAGGACCCTCGCGTCCGGCGCCGTCTTTCCTGGACTTTTTTGATGCGATTCGTTAACTTAGATTTGGGGCGATTCCACTTCTCTTGGGTTCCGCTGTCACTCCGAACGAGGGGAAGTAACCGTTCAAATAAGAACCGACAGTCCAGCCTGTTTAGAGTTCACATAAAATCGTGTTCAACGCATCTATGAAGCAAATTCTCCCTAAGTCGCCTCCTTCTCTTGTTTTTTCTGATGTGTTTTCGGGGAAGCACGTTCTCATCCTGGGTGGATTGGGTTTTCTTGGGTCGAGTCTTGCATTACGACTCGCACAGTTTGGCGCCCAAATCACCCTGGTGGATGCCATGATAGAAGAGTACGGAGGCAATCCGTTCAATGTCAGCTCCATACTGGACAAAATCCGCATCAATTATTGCGATATCCGCGACCGTGCGGCCATATCCTGCCTTGTCAAAGACCAGGACTATGTCTTTCACTCGGCAGCCCAGGTCTGCCATTTGAAGAGCCTGACCGATCCCTTCCCGGATATCGACATAAATATCACCGGTACGGCCGTTCTTATGGAGGCGTTGCGCAAGCACAATCCCAAAGCCAAGGTAGTGAAACTCGGCTCGCGGGGACAGTACGGCCCGGTGCTGAAACTTCCCGCTACCGAGGATAGTCCTTGTCAGCCTAAAGGGATCTACGAAATATCTCTGCTGGCGGCCGAGCACATCATGGCTTCCTACCATCGCAACCACGGGATCGCCTGCGTCCTGGCCCGTCTCACCAACATTTACGGACCCAGGGCACAGATGCGTAACAACCAGTTTGGAGTGGCCAACTGGTTCATGCGCTTGGCTCTTGAAGGCAAAACCATTCCCGTCTTTGGCGATGGCCTCATTAAACGCGACTTCCTGTACGTTGACGACTGCGTGGACGCACTGCTCTCCCTGGCGGTTACGCCTGAAGTGGTGGGCGAGACATTCAATGTAGGCCATGACCAGCCCTCTTCGTTTCTTGAGCTTGCCCAGATGATTACCGGAAACACCAAGACACGGTGGCAGCTCACCCCATTCAGCGCTGAACGCAAGGCGCAGGAGCCCGGGGATTTCTTTTCAGACATCACGAAGATTAACAAAATGACCGGCTGGCGGCCCCGGATCTCCTTGGAGCAGGGCGTGGCCCGGACATTGGATTACTACCGGATGCACAGGGAGCACTACTGGTGAACCAAGACGTTTATGTGCATCCGCTCGGGGTGTGTGAAAGCCTTAAGGTCGGGGAAGGTTCGCGGATATGGGCTTTCGCCCATGTGCTGCCCGGTGCGGTGATCGGCCGTCAGGCCAACATCTGCGACCACTGCTTCGTGGAGAACGACGTGGTTCTGGGTGATGGAGTCACTGTGAAGACCCACGTATCCCTCTGGGACGGCCTGCGCGTGGAAGATCACGTGTTCATAGGCCCCTCCGCCGTGTTCGCCAACGACAAACACCCTCGTTCAAAACGATATAAACCCTCCCTTCGGACCGTGCTGCGCCGAGGGTGTAGCATTGGTGCGGGCGCGGTGATTCTGCCCGGGATCGTGATCGGCCACCATGCCATGGTGGGCGCGGGCGCGGTGGTAACCAAGGATGTTCCTCCCTTCACCCTTGTGCTGGGAAACCCAGCCGTGCCCAAAGGGCTGGTCTGCGTCTGCGGGGCGGTTCTGGAAGGCGCCCCTGGCGCATGGCGCTGTCCTCAGGGCGGCTGGCAAGGCAGTCAGCCATCGGAAGGAATGCAATGTCCCACGGTTTAAATCCTTGCCGTCTTGCCGTGGTGGTGCCGGTTTACGGCAATGAACCCACCCTGCGCACGCTCCACCAGCGCATTCTCGACGCGACCAGAGACTTCCCGGCGGAACTGACCATCCAGTATGTCAACGACCGTTCTCCGGACAACAGCCAAGCCGTCCTGGAGGAACTCGCTGCCGGCGACTCCAGGGTTCGGGTGCTCCTGCTCTCGCGTAACCATGGTTCCTTCGTGGCCATCACCGCCGGGATCAATGAAGTCCGGGACCACGACGCCACGTGTATTATCGCCGCCGACCTGCAGGACCCGCCGGAGATAATTCCCGAACTTATCAGCAAATGGCGCGAGGGTGCCAAGGTGGTACTTGGCGTGCGGCGCACTCGGGACGATCCCTTTCTGAGCCAGCTTTTTTCCAGGGCGTTCAACTGGTTGTTTCGCAAGGCCGTGATGTCCCAGATGCCCGTGGGTGGCTTCGACCTGTGCCTGATCGACAGACAGGTGGTGGAGGTGCTTCTCCAAAGTTCGGAGAAACAGTCGAGCCTAGTGGGACTGATCCTCTGGAGCGGCTTCGAGCGGGCCGTGGTGTCCTTCGACCGGGCCAAACGACCAGTGGGGCGCAGTATGTGGACCTTCACCCGTAAGCTCGATTATGCGGTGAACTCCATCGTCAGTTTCTCGGCGCTGCCGCTCAAGGGGCTGCTTGTGACGGGCGCGGCGCTTATGGCTGCGAGCCTAGCATACATCCTGGTCGTTTTGTGCGCATGGGCCTTCGGGGGGGTGGAGCAGCAGGGCTGGACGTCGCTCATGTGCGTCCAGCTCGTAATGCTGTCCACTTCCATGGGCGGGTTAGGAGTCATCGGCGCCTATCTTTGGAACACGTTGGAGCAGGTGCGCAAAAGACCGCTGTTCATCGTGGACAAGCGACTGGGAGGGCATGCTCCTCAAACCTTCGATACAGGCCGGGTGGCGCTGTTCGATTCCGTGGCCATCTCCGCCCCTGTGCGCGGCTCGCTGGCCGAAAGCGCCGGGCGCGTCTTGGATTCCAATGCGCTCATTCTAGGGCCGGAGGTGGAGAGATTCGAAACCGTCTTCGCCGCCCAGCTTGGCCTGACGCATGCGGTGGGAGTGGCCAACGGCACCGACGCACTGACCCTGGCGCTCTGGGCTGCTGGGCTGGGCGATGGTGACGTGGTGGCCGTGCCAGCCATCAGTGCGCCAGCCACGGCAGTCGCCGTTCTGCGCGCGGGCTGCCGCCCCTGGTTCCTGGATGTGAATCCGGACACTCTGACCCTTGATCCGCAAGGGTTGAAACAAGCTGCGCCTCCCGGACTTAAGGCGGTCATCCCCGTGCACCTGTACGGCAATCCCTGCGACATGAAGTTCATCCTGGCACTCTCGCGGGAGATGGGGCTGATGGTTATCGAAGACTGCGCCCAGTCTTCAGGGAGCTTCTTTGAAGGCAAACCCTGCGGGAGTCTGGGACACTTCTCGGCGTTCAGCTTTTATCCGACCAAGAACCTTGGGGGGTTTGGTGATGGTGGGGTTGTGGCCACGGCAGACGAGGATGTGGCCCGACGGATCAGGCGCATGCGCTTTTATGGGCAGGATGACTTCGGCGAATGCGTGGATCTGGGCATCAACTCGCGCCTCGATGAAATGCAAGCAGCGCTGCTGTCGGAAAAGCTCAAGATACTGGTTGGGCAGAACCAGCAACGTAAGGAAATCGCCCGCAGGTACGACGAAGCATTGGGCGCTTTACAGCCCGTGCCCACGCTGCCGGGGCGGGCACCTCATCTCTACGTTGTCCGGGTGGCGGATCGCGAGCGGTTCCGCAGTCACATGGCTGCCGCCGGGATCGACACCGGCGTGCATTATCCTCTCGCGCTGCATCGTCACAGTTACTTGGCCGCACGATCCTTGACCCGGCCGTGCCCCAATGCTGAAGCCGCCACCAGCCAAGTGACCAGCCTGCCGTGTTATCCCGGGCTTGGGCGTCAGGCGCAGGATCGCGTCATCGAAGCCTGCCTTGATTGGGTGCGGCAGAGCTGACCATGAACAGAAAGCTGGCAAACGGTATTCTTGTCTTATCTATAGCCGTATCCGTCAGTGCTGGGCTGAGCGTGTATCCGGATGTCTTCAACAGCGTTCATTGCAATTGCATCAAACCATTTCAGCAAGATAAGGAATTGCGGCAAAAGTTCCTTTCTTGCAGCAACGTGGATCAAACCATTTTGTATGATCGTTCTCGAAATGTGAAAAGTGAACCTGCTGAAGTCGAAGGCTGGGAAATCATTTCGCCTTTGGATCCGGAATTGCCTGGGATGTTGGTGGTTGCTGTTCGCAAGGATAGGGATACGATGTTTTTTTATCCCCGTTTGTCTGGGTCGGATTCTCGCATCACTGTTTTTTCTATAAATGATCCTGGAAGAAGTAAGTTGCTTACCATGCAGGGCGGGGAAAAATGGTCCCCCATAAGCGCCCAATATGCTCTGGATCTCCGTTGTGTCGAGCATGGTTATGTCAAGGAAGAATTTTCCGCGTATATCCTCATCGAGTTGAAAGGGCGCTGGACGCAGGTTTGGCATAAAAATGGAAAAATGCTGTTTTAGCCGCCCTCGACGCATTGTCGATTTCATGTGCGCCATGGTGTTGTGCATGATCCCTGCCGCGGCGACGGTTTTTCTGGTGTCGTGCGTAACGCATGGAAAAGTGACAGACTATGTGGCCGTTGGCGGCGACGCGGCCACCTACTGGCATGAAATTGCTACATTCGTGATGGCAGGCCTGCACGGCGGGTATTATGGCTTTGAAGAGCTGACTGCAAAAGCCGCCTCCCTGGGGATTGGTACCTTTGGGAGTCATAGCATGTGGTTCACCATGTTGTACGGTAGCCTTGGAAAGGTATTTGGGTGGCACAGCTATTCGGGGATATGCTTCAATATGGGGTTCATGACCCTGGGTTTGCTGCTGATGGTTTGGCTCATGCGCGCCGATTGGCGGTATTATCTTAAAGCCGGTTCGTTTCTCGCCGCCTTTCCGTATCTCTATCTCTATTCCGGGATGATGATGCAGGAAGCGTTTCACTACGCGATGGCGTTCTTCATGGCGGGGTTGTTTTATCGAGTCCTAAGTGGGATGCCCGTTAGGCGTTACGGCGGACTTTCCAGTCTGTTGTTTCTCTCCATTTTTGTGAGCGCGCTCATGCGTTACAGTTGGGGCGTATTGTTCCTGCCCTATTTTCTCTTTGTCGATAGCCCCGGAACAGTGAAGCAGTGCGGAGCGAGCGTGGCGAAGGCCTTTGTGTCGGCCGCTGCAGCCGCCATGCTGTATGTGGTGTTTGCTGCCCCTTATCCGTACGAGCCCTTTCCTGGCAGTCTCTTTGGGGCGCAGCTCTACTCGCGGGCGCTCAGCGGGGAATGGCATCTCCTGGCCGCACACGTGCTCCTTAATATCCGGGCATTGCTCCAACCCGAACATGTGACCGAATTCCATGTGCTATTTTATGTGCAAATTGTGTTTGTCTTTGTTTGTATTCCGATAATTCTTCGTGGCTATCCCCTTAACTCCGCATAGGTGACAGGGGTGGCACTGGAGCAGGCCCTCAAGAGGCGGTCGAAGCCCTGCCCAGGCCAGAAACGGCGGTTGAATCGGTAGCAGAATTCATCGAGGTATTTTTGAAGATGCT